>JARGOJ010000352.1 GCA_029210225.1 Planctomycetota bacterium | reverse complement strand
GCTTAATTGTTCAATGAGCATCGTGCGATTGGGATTGGCGGGGTTGGCGTTCAGGAGCTTTTTGATCTTCCGAGCGAGCGCTTCTTGGGCTTTTGGATCGAGGCTGTCTTTCTTGACTGGCTTTGTCGGAGTTTTCGGACTTGGATCTTGGGCGAGGGCGGAGAACGCGATCCCGAAAATTAGAAAATTCGCCGCAAGAAATTCTTTCAGCATGCCTGTCTCACTTCAATAACCATCGATCTTTGCTGCAACTTATATCACTTAAGAGACCATTCGGGGACAAAACCGTCACTTTCCCAGGCTCTTTATCAGAACTTGCGATCCCGGGGGCTGTGATGAGCGTATAAAATAGCGCTATTCATGCTTTCTGACCTGGGAAAGTCTCTCATGACTGAAACGACTTCTTCAACAAAGGCATCGGGCTCGCTAAGGCGAGTTCTTTGGTCTCTACTGAGTTCCTCGGCCCTCCATTCGGCTTGGGTCGCGGCGTTATTCTTGGGGGTTGTCTACTTCAAGGACAAGCCTCCCCAAACTCTGGTCGACTATGAAGCCATTGAGTTCTCGGAAAATAGCGCCAGCGCCGCTGGGGACGAAGGCAACGAGCTTGATGAGCCCGACGACAGCCTCGAAGAGCAGGAAGAGTTGGTCACGGAGACCAGGCAGCCGGTCAATGAGAACGCTGAGAAAGATGTCCTCGACGATATTGAAGAGAAAGCCCAAGAGACCGTTGAGAAGACAGCAAAAGCAATCACCGACAGCGACAAAGAGTTAACCGCCGGTCAGAGCGCCGACCTCGCCAATGCTATCCAAGATGTCGAACAGGGATCTGCGGAAGCCCTACAAATAGCTCGCATAGCCAAACAACGAATGAAGCTTCAGCTTGAAGCCCTGAAGGGAGGTAAGGCCAAGAAGGCCGGGGTCAAAATACCGACGACCTTAGAGCGGGTTAAATCTCGGGGTGATCTCAAGTATCTCCATGGTCTTCAGGCGGAGGACATTTTAGTGGTCAGTGGCAGTTATGACGCTGTGGAGAACGTGCTTAAATTCCTCGCGGTCCCCTATCGAATAACGAAAAAAGCTCGCTTAGACACGATGGTGCTCAATCCAAAGATGGTCATCATTTTCAATTGTGACCACTATGCCCTTTCACGGAAAGCTGTCAGTAAGATACGGACCTTCGTCAAGCGAGGCGGCTACGTGTTTAGTTCCGATTGGGAGTTGTCGAATGTTATCGAGCGTGCGTTCCCAAGCGCTATCCGTAAGGCCACCCGTGTTCAGCCGCAACGTGTAAATATAAGGCCCCATCCAAAACACAAGAATCATCCCTATCTACGAGACGTCTTTACGACGAGTTATGGGATTACCGAGAAGACAGTCTTGCGGTGGAAGGTCGATGGAGCGAGCGACTATCCGCGCTTTCTTTCAGAGAAGGTGCTTCCCCTTGTGGTCTCGAAAGAAATGGCTGTCTACGGCGCCGAGGGGGCGATTGCCTTTACTTATAAAACTGGCACAGGATCGATCTTGCATGTTCTTAGTCACTTTAAGTCCCAGTCAGACCCAAACGGGGATGGCTTCGCGTTACAGCAAATGCTGGCCAATTTCATTATTGAAAAGCAGAAGGCCAGGCTCAAGATTAAATAGCATCAAGTCTTCGTCGCTGCCAAACGATTAAAACTGACTTGATTGAGCCTTCGGAGCTTGAAACACGTCATTGATCAATTTGATTCTCATTGTCCTATAGAAGAGTGTGTCATGGAATTAGAGAGCATCTTAAAACACCGAGATGAGCTTGTCGCAGAGATCCTTAAGACGAAAAAATCCGGAGCCAAGCCAGGGCTTGAAATCCGCAAGCGCGCTTCGAAGGCCGCGACCCTCGAAGGCTTGATTGCCCACAATCTCCTCATTGGAGACAAGCGCGAATCGGCGGTGGAGAGCCTCGCGAGTCAAGCAGAGTGTTTGGCCTTTGCCAAGCGCCCTCACGAGGCCTTTCGCATTTATGACAACGCAAGAGCGCTGGCAAGCTCTCACCGATTAAAGAAAGAGCTGCTTGAGAATCAACGAGCCTTGGGTGTCGCTCCGTTTCCTCGCTCAGTCTTTCAATCATCCAAGGTGGACATCGTCAAAAACAAAGCTCTGCGCCGGCCCCAGAGAGAGGCTTACCAAGCGGCGCGAGAGCACTTCCAGTCGAGTGCTGAAGCCGCGCTTATTCAATTGCCTGTGGGTTGTGGCAAGACAGGCACGATGTCCCTGCTCCCCTTCGGCATCGCCAGGGGGCGAGTTTTGGTGGTGGCCCCCAACGTTGAGATTCGTAGGAGCCTGGCGCAGAATTTCGACGACAGTCACCCGGAGTGTTTTTGGCGTCGCGCCAATGTACTCAAGGCAGGGCGGGCTCCGAGCAGCGCTGTTTTGGATGAGAACGCCAATATCAGCGACTGCGATCAGGCCGATATCATCGTGACTAATATTCAGCAATTAATGGCCGCTGATGCGGAGAAATGGCTGTGGCAGATGTCTCCGGACTACTTCGACATGATCTTAGTCGACGAAGGCCATCACATCGCCGCTGACAGTTGGCAAAAGAGCCTGGAGCACTTCGAGCAAGCCAAGGTCATTAGTTTCACCGCCACCCCCATGAGGGCGGACGGCAAGGCCCTCGACGGCAAGCGCATCTATCGCTTCGCTATTTCCCAGGCCATTGCTGAGGGCTACGTCAAAGACATTGCGACCTGGCGACTTGAGCCCATTGAATTGAGCTTCCGCTACCAGGGCAGCGCCGAGCACTATGGCCTGGATGAGATCGTCAAGCTGCGGCAGAGTGACTGGTTCAGTAAGGGGATTGCGCTGGCCACAGAGTGCAATCGCCATATTGTCGAGGCTTCGATTCAGTGTATGAAGGACCTGCGGTCGGGGTCGAAGGTTCCTCATAAGATCATCGCCGTCGCCTGCACCATCGATCACGCCAAGGCCCTGAGAACGCTTTACGAAGAGCGTCACTGCCGGGCAGCGGTGCTTCATAGCCATATGCCCTCAAAGGCTCAGGAGAAGGTCAGACAAAGGCTTAAGCGCCACGACTTAGATGTTGTCGTTCAGGTTCAAATGCTCGGGGAGGGCGCGGACTATCCGAGCCTGAGTGTCGCAGCGGTCTTTCGGCCGTTTCGCCACTTGGTGCCGTATCTGCAATTCATTGGTCGCATCATGCGTGTCCTCCGGCAGAATAAGCCGGGGCATCCTGATAACCGAGGTTACGTGGTGTCTCACATTGGTTTGAACGTCGATCGTTGGTGGGATGATCTCAAGAGCTTTGATGATGACGACGGCGGCAGCTTCTTCGCCAAGATGGGCAAGGGTTTGCTTGAGTTTCAGAATAGGAAGAAAGGGGAGATCCCAGACCGTCGCTATTATCAGCCTGAAATGGAGGTCCTCGAAGAGACTATTGAGCATCTCATTGAGAATCGCTTGATCCCTAAAGATACTGAGGCGCTCACGACGGAGGTCATTCATCTATTAGAGAGTAAGGGCCTCGATTTAGAGGGCTTGGGATTAAGCCGTCAATTAATCAGTGAGCAATTAGACAAACGCCGGGATGCCCCGGGAAAAGTCGACGCCCCCAGCCCCATGACTGTGCAGCCTCAAAAGGCTCGTCAACAAGCCCGGCGCCGCCTTAACGAGCGAGTGCGGTCAGCGGGCAAGCAGCTCTTGAATCACTTGAGAGCTCCGGTGAAGGGTAAAGAATTGCTGGGTCTCTTCCCCGACACAAAGGCGTCGAGTAACCTCGCCCTGGCTATCATTCTGTTAAATCGCGAAGTGAAAGAAATGCTCGGAGTGGCTTCAAAAGAGCGCCGGGAATTGTCGGAGCAGGAGCTGAAGAAAGCGTATAATGCCATGGATGAATTAATTGACCGGGCTTCGGCGAAAGTGGAGGCCTTGCAACATTAATTCAGAATACGTGGGGTAGCTCAACCTGGGGAGAGCGCCGGCCTACGGATCCGGAGGATGCTGGTTCGAATCCATGCCCCCACACTCGCCTCAAGCCCTTATAGACACTTGGTTCATTGCGGTTCATACTCAAGCAGATTTCTTCTCAGAGAGAGAGAACCTGGTATCCCCCTCACCAACTGAGTATCATTCCAAACAATTCTAAATCTTGATTCTTTAGTGAAAGTAATGGGAGAAAAGAACATGAGAACCAATAAATCCCTCTGCCTGTTTTTAATAACAGGGTTGTCCTTGTCTGTTTTTTCTGGCTGCGAAGGGGAAAAGGAGAACAACAAAGCACCGAGTGGGAAAAAGCCTGAAATAAAAGAAGAAGTTCATTACAAAGGCAAGTCTCTTGAGCAATGGATTGAGGCTCTCAAAGACAAGGATGTAGGCGTTCGTATGAACTCAATATTGGCCATTGGTGAGATTGGCCCAAAAGCAGAGAAAGCCGTCCCCAAGCTTATTGAAGCTCTCAAAGATAAAGATAAATTAGTCCGTGGTAACGTAACATGGGCCCTTGGTAAGATCGGGCCTAAGGCAGGAACCATCTCAGCCCTTATTGAAGCTCTCGAAGACAAAGAGTGGAGCGTCCGTGCTTCCGCAGCAGCAGCGCTTGGTGAGATTGGCCCAAAGGCAGAGAAAGCAATCCCCAAGCTTACTGAAACGCTCAAAGACGAGGAACCCGGTGTTTGTGCGAACGCCAAAGAGGCTCTCGAAAAAATCAAAAAGAAATAGCCGACAAACAGCCGACCTGCCTCAGCAATGATGGCTTGAAAACCAGGGTGACCTATACAATCTTATCGGACAAGAGATGAACGATGAGTTTTGACGAAACGAAATTGGGTGAATTGGTCGACCTGCAAACAAGCCCAAAGAAATGCACCAAAGCTTAGCTGTTGATTTGCTGTATTCTATGTTTGGGCGCCGAGTTCGGTCTTGAATTTGTCGGTGGAATCGCTTCAACAGAAAGTGGTTTTCCTTCCTGATGGACATGTTCCCTGAGGAACAAACGACCGCAACTTCAGGTCAAATTCCCTGGGAACTGGAAAGTGGATAAGCAAGGAGACAACTACGAGGCCGACACCAATTTTTCCATCCAGGGCCCCGGCAATACCTGCTCAAAATTCACCATTGCCAACCGAAACGTTGACCCCAAAGTAAAAGTTAAGGACCAGCACGACGCTTTCGTCAAAATCATGCCCGAAATGAAAAGCAAACGTTTCCAGACAGTTCGGTCAAAATGACCGCCCTGGGATTGAAATGAAAGGCTGTTTCTTTGGCATTTCAACAGCGATCAGCGCCGATTCATTCAGGCATGCTGGATTGACTTTCATTATTGTCACACAATGCCCTGACTAAGACCTAGGAAGGGTCGGGCCAAGATTCAAACAAATCGAAGGATATCATCTCTAAATGGAAGTAAATCTCGACGTGGCAAACGGGGCCGACAATGGATCCGTGCGTTTTCTACCACTCCCCTAACTCCCCAGCCATGCCGGTCCCCAAATTACCGCCATGATAATAATCATAATGATGACGAAGGCGATGCCTTGTAAGCGCCAGTCTCGCATATCTCTGCGGCGCTGTTCTTTCTTGGCCTGCACGATCGTATGAGCTCTATCAAAGTGCGGTTCAAGGTCGGAGTTATGACGGTGCTCGGGCTCGCTCTTGAGAGTCTCTGAGCAACCCAGGGTTGCGCACTCCATAGGTAGACACTCGGCGTGGTAAAGCGCGCCACAAGCATGACAGGATGCTGTTAAAGTCTGTCCACCGTCGTGGCACATGATACAGCGCTGCGGCTGCTTTTGCCCTGTGCTTTGTTCTAAATGCAATTCCATGGCGATCAGTTTAACCGAGGCGCCAATCTTGCCAAGCGTTGCAAGCCATTCACTGGCCCTTTTTCAATCGATTGAAGAATTCTTTTTCTGCGTTCTCCGAGCCCTCTTGAACATCGGAATGCACCGCGTTCTGACGCTTCTCTATGCTCTCGACCTTTGCCACTAAAGGCGACCAGAGTTTTTTCAATAACTGCTCATCAATGTTTGGATGATCCTCCGTAAACTCCTCGAAGAACCGCAACATATCCGCCAAGACCTTCTGAGTCTTCTCACTCATTTTAATGTACTTGGCCATTCGCTCGTTACTCTCATCGAGGTTCTTAGAGTCTTTATCCTCGACGATAAACTGATCCAATTCAGCATCTAACTTATTTAAGCGAGCATCGAAGATCACAACGGTGTCTTTCAATTCAGCCTCGGCTCGCTCCCGCTTTTGAAGCTCTTCTTTGCTTTCTTTCGGGATCCAGGACACCACGGCGCCCAAGATTAAGAATGCTCCGAGAACCGCGACCAGCACCTTCAATTGATCCGCAAAGCCCGGGGTCGGCTTTTCTTCGAGAGCGGCATCGTCGATTTTCTGGGACATACTGCTTTCCTCACAGCCATAGCGATCGATGAAGTATAGCCTCTGGAGAACAAGACATGACGGCGGCCCCGCCATTTCACTTCAAGGGTTTCTTTGACTTAGTCATATCTTTCAAATGTTTGCGATGGAACTTACGCTGCCACAACAAAATCGAACCCCATATTGACCCAACCACCGCGCAAGCCACTGCCATAAAGACCCCGGACTCTAGCTTCAGATCGCCGATCGACATCATAAAGTACATCAATGAGCCGATGACTGCGCTCAAGGTCAAGGCAAGCATCATTGCCTCACTCCGTTGGGCCCGACTGACTCCGTGGGTCATGCAGAGCGTCGCCAACACCCCCATATCTTTCTTGTTTAGTGCAAACTCCGTGCATCCCGCTTCGCTGCAAACCTTTCTTCCAGAGACCGCTGAGCCTAACTGAGTCTCTCGCTCGTCAGCACGAACATGCTGGCAGGTACTACAGGCTCCATGTTCTCGCCAACAATCGAGGTGATGCCAGGCCATGCAAGATTCACAGGCCGTCTTCTCCGACTCGGCCGTCACCGAATCGTGGCAGTAGGGACACTTTGGGCTCGAATGATTGACTATCTGGGCCGTTTTTTCCATGGGCTTCACCTCCAAGCTGTCTATTAGGTCACCCTTAGACGTGGTGGAAAGACCGTTGGCCTGATGAGAACGCCCGACCTTGGCCAGTATCACACGTTGTCGTTCGCGCCGCCGAAGTGCTCTTGATAGTTCTGTTTGATCTCGGGAGCGAGGGGCATAATTTGGGCGCGAATAGCATCAAGATCCCAGCTCGCCTTGCTCTTCGGCAGACTTCGCAAGATCTGCACCAACTTCATGGTGGCGGGGAGAACCTCAGGGACAGACATTTCTACAACCCGAGTCACCAAGTCGAAGCTCTCAGCTTGTTGTTGAAGCTGCGAGATGATCTTGCCCTGCTCCATGGCGTCGAGCTTTGGGGGCTTGTAGAGCTCTAAGAGGGTCAGGATTTCATCGACAATCACCGGGATGTTCTGAAGAGACGGCGCTCGCTCAGTGACTTTCTTGTCGAAGAAGGCCGTAACCCCCGCGAGGTGATGATCGGGAAGTGGTTCGCTCGTCGCTCCAAGGGGTTTCACGGTTTGAGAAGGGCCATTGACTCGATCGCTGAGTTCTTTGATCTCTCGCAGGATCTCGTCGATATCTAGGAAGATTCGTTCCTTCAGCTTCAAGCTACACTCCGCGTGGCTGCCGCGCAGGTTCTTGCAGAAGCGCATGAGCAGCTGAGCGGTCTCCAAGGTTCCCCGAGTCAGCTGTCCACTCTCTTTGGCTCGCTGAACCGTCTCCTGGGTGATCTTCATGATTTGCTTGAGAACGCCGCGCTCTTGAAGAGGTTGCAAGCCGCGCTTAAGGAAGTCGACGCCTTTGCCTACCAAGCGCTCAAACTGCTCGACGGTTGGGATACCTTCAATATTGAACTTCTCAAGGACCGACTTGGACTTCGGACGATTTTCTGCAGGCTTCGCCGAGATCTGATTGATCCGATCGACGACGCGCTCTTGATTGGCCCAAAGAGACTGAACCGCCGCGGAGACACCCTGAGGATCTCGAGGGTCCGTTCGATCGAGCAAAACAGTCAGCTGGAGCAAGAGAAAGTTATGACTGTCTGTGGAAGCGCCGGAGGAGAATTTGTTGATGGTCTCGACTAAGCGCTTTTGCACAATTTCAAAAAGCTCATACGGATTCATGTCGATTTTACTCACATGATTCCGATTAAAGAACACTCCGTACAGCTCTTCCACGTGCTCCCTGAAG
>JARGOJ010000351.1:7646-8210 GCA_029210225.1 Planctomycetota bacterium | reverse complement strand
GTCGAGGCACTCCTTAAGAATAGTGCCGCGCTTGTTCCGGTCATCTAGATTTAACGCGACATTGCGGCGCAAGACACTCCTTAGAAACTTTGCATCCGGACGATCTGGCCGTAGCTCCAAGCCCCAATTGACAGCGGCCAACGCAACCTCTGGAGCCACTTCAGACAACGACAATCCATGGAGTAAAGACTCGATGAAATTCGACTCCCCATCCAGGCCGTAGCCGTAACGGCCAAGAATCTCTTCCGTTGATTCGTCGAGTAGCTTCGGATCGACCTCCGGATTCCCTTGCAGAATGTTCGCGAGGATTGTTTGAACCTTACCAGTCACTGAGAACGCATCTCTGTCTTTAAAGAAGGGCTGAACCAAGCTCCTAACAACCTTTAACTCGGAGTTCTTCTTACTCTTTGCCTTCAACCAACTCGCTTGATCCGAGTTCGGGTTCATCCAATGGTTGATAATCTTACTCGCGCTGCGAAATGGCTGGACCGGATCCACTTTATCCCGCGACCCAGAGACCTTCAGATCCTTAAAAACAACACGGCGCCCAGAGCTCCCAATTTT
>JARGOJ010000351.1:0-7636 GCA_029210225.1 Planctomycetota bacterium | reverse complement strand
CGTCAGGTCTCCAGTTTTAGGGAGGGTCCCATCAAGGAACCATATGGGCTTGTTCCCTTGAATAATAAAGCGCCAACGGCCATAGCCCACCGCGAAGTTAATCAATCCACCAGAGAACTCAATCTTTCGGCTAAAGATCAATCGTCCATCTCGAATCAACTCGAAGCGCTCGGCACCAACCCGAACGTCGACCCGGCCACCTTGATAAACTAAACGGAACAGCGCCGCTCCCGGAACATTCTCGTCCTCAAAGGTCACGTTGGTATCGACCCGAAGGCTCTGATCAAGACGAAAGCGTTCCATCACCCGGGCGAGAGCAGGTACATCCGTCGTGACCGGCACGCCCTCCAAGACAATCCGCTTGACCTTTAAGGTACCTCGCTCCAATCGCAATGAAACAGGGCCCGCTTCGATAGGCTTCTTTAGATAAGCGCCGAGCTCCTTAACCTTGGTCTCTCCAATTTGGACATCGGCTCCAAATTCATTCCCTGCGGATATAGAGTAGCGCTCCCAACCCAGGCTGATCTTCGTCTTAACCTGGAAGTCTTCCACCTCGGCGCGGCTCTGTGGTCCATTGAGCACAAGCTCTGGAGCGCTCCCAATTTTGACACCAATGACATCCTCGGAGGCTCCTGCACACTCTAAGGTGACCTTGACGTCCTCCCAACACGCTCCCCCAATAACGAGGTTTAACGGACCCATGGCGTCGCCCTCGCCAATCGACCAACAGCTCTGTGCGCCATAAACGACTCCGCTCTTAAATCGCAGCTGCGAAGCGGAGAACTGGGCCCTGAAGAGAGCGGGCTTGAGTGGTTGAAGAACCCAGCGATTGATATCCGTCAGGGTCTGAGGCGTGTCATAGACGACTTTGAGGCGGCGCTTATCCTTCTCGTCGACAACAATCTTCCCAGTGAACAAATCTCGAAGCGCTCTTAAACGATCGACAGGCCTCATTCGATCCGTGATCTCCGGCATACTCGCAACCGAAATAGAATCTCGCCTCAAAACCCAACGGTTCGGGACATCTGGACTCAAGTCTTCGGGCTTTCGATAAACCCAGAGAGGCTCATAATTCGCAGGCAGGCCGATGGAGAGGTTGGCGACATTCTTTTTTGGCTCGACCGTTGTTTGATAGGTCAATCCCCAGTAAAGCCCGAAAATAAGGGCAAAGGCCACCCCGATTCGCAGGGCCCAACGACCAACGGCGATGGGCTCTCGCCCCGTGAGAATCTGATGAATCTCTTCGATGCTAGGGCGCTCTTCAATATTGGGCGTCAGCGCGGCCACACAGGCTCGCGCCAGCTGCCCCGGCGCTCGCTTCAATTCCTTCTCAGTCGGCTGGTTGATGCCTTCGAGCATCAACTTCGCCGCGATGGCCGTGGCTGAGCCAACCTCCACAGGAAAGCGCCCAAATAACAAGACATAGATCAACACACCGAGAGACCAGACGTCGCAGTGAGGACCGAGTTTATTGGTCTCACCGGAGAGTTGCTCTGGTGAGAGGAAGAGCACACTATCAGAGTCTAAATGCTCTTTCGTCGGGTGGCTCATGCCTATAACCGTTGGAGTCCAGTCCTTCTGAAGAAACACGCATTGGCCATTAAGTCCCAGATGAAGCACGCCGATGCGATGAGCTTCAATCAGCGCCTCACAGATAGGAATGACAATGCTCTTCAACTCCTTTGCGTTGAAGTTCCGCTTGCCAACAAAGCTTTGTAGAGTCTTTCCTTCAGCGAATCCTGTCATCAGATATGGAGACATCCCCTCCATTTCCCCAGCTACAAATCTGGGAACGGCCGCGTGGCTCAAGGATTCGAGGATTTCCTTCTCTCTCTTAAGTCGACGAATACGGTCCTTGAGGCCGCTCCGTTCCGGATGCGGAATCTTCACAGCGACTCGTTGGCCGTTTGCCTCATGAACAGCTAAGTAGACCGTGCTGCTACGGCCGCGACCAACCTCTCGCTCGATAATGTATGACCCATAAATGACCTGGCCCGTTTCCACGGAGCCACCAGAGTCTTTAACCTTCTCTTCAAGCTCGATGTTCTCACTCACTACTGCGCCAACCTCATAACGGAGCTCGGGCTCAGGCTCAGGTTCTTTGGCTTCAATGAGAGGCACGGGGAGAGAATCAAAAGAGTCTGAATCTAAGCTCTGCTCGTCCGAGTCCTGGCCTGGAGGACCCGGGAGGGGGGCGTCGAATTCGTCCTCATATCCCGCCACCGGTTCTGGCGCTGGCTCTTCATAGGAATCGTTGGGAGCCGCGTAGCCGTCCTGATAGCCATCATGCGGCTCTGTGTAAGCAGCTTCGACAGGTGGCGGAGGAGCGGGCTCGTATTGGTTTTCGGGCCTATCTAGAGGCTCATCATAGACTGGGGCTGTCGGTGGCTGCAGCGGTGGCGGCGCGGGCCTGAGGGCTTCTTGCCGTGGCATTGGTCGGGGGAGAGACCTTGAGTTCGCGTGTCTTGGAGGAATAGGGAGCGAGCGGGATGGGCTATGACGGGGGGTGGCGGGGAAGTTTTCGTCAATTGGGTTGGGGGTTGGACGCCGAATTCCGGCGGGGGGGATCAATGGACGAGAGGGAGCGTGCCGGGGACCTGATGGTGGATTGAGAGGACGAGAGGGCGCGTGACGAGGACCATTCAGGGGGAAACGCCCCGTTGGTGGAGGTCCATTCAAGGGGAAGCGCCCTGAGGGTGAAGGCCTTTGAGGACGAGGTAGAGAGCGAGACGGGCCATGGCGAGGCGCCGGCCGATTTAATGGACGAGAGGGCGCGTGACGCGGCATGGGAGAGGGCAGGTTTCCCCGAGTGGGGCGTCGAATTCCAGGACTTGATGGGCGCCCCGGTCCTGGCGGCGGAAGGGGACGAGAAGGGGCGTGACGGGGCGGAACTAGGTTGCTTCGCGTATTGCGTCGAGGAGGAGGGGTCGGACGATTGAGTTCTGGAGGTCGGTCGATGACCCTGGAGCGCTTCAAGTTTGGATTGAAGTCGCGTCGAATACCTGTCGGCCGTCTCCGGGGCGGAGGATTACTTGGGCCTGGATTGTTTGGAGGAGGCCGGCGAAGTGGGTTTGATGGTTTGCTCATGCGACGTTCAAGGTCGTCGAGGAGCGCATCAATATCCCGGGGTGGGAGGTCAATCGCTTGGAGCAATTCCATGAGGTTCGCGTCGGGATTGAGCCGCAATACGCTATGGGCCACTTCCACCTGATTCTGACTTAAAAAGCCAGCGCTCATGGCCATTTCTAATTGTTCCGGAACGGGAACCACTGTCATTCACTTTCTCTGCGAGACAAAACAAACTTTCTTAGGTCTTATCATAAGTCTCTATTAACGACTTGAAGCACAGCCCGTGCAACTTCTTCAACATTTAGGGCTTCCAAACAAACGCGACCTTTAGGATTGTGGCAATTTGTCGCGTTGCACGGCGGGCAGGCAACCTCAGCGTTCTTCGATAATACAGTCGCGCCTTCAAAATACGGACGATAAATGTCTAAGGATTTCGGTCCGTAGAGTGCCACCACTGGAAGTCCGAAAGCGTTTGCCAGATGCATCGGTCCAGAATCAACGCCAAGGTAACAAGCCGCACGCTTATACAGGGCGAGAATGTCGAGAAAGGAAAAGCGATGTTCTGGCACCCAAATCCTATCACTCGACCCCGCGAGAGTTTTGATTTCCGTAGCCAGTTCGCGCTCTTTGTCACTCCCCCACAGCAATAAAACACTCCCGGCGCTCTCCTCTAAGACCTTCTCAATGACCATTGCATAGCGGTCCTCAAACCAGCGCTTTATCTCTCCTTTCAGCGAGGTCCCGGCGTGAACAACAATCAGTGGATCGCTGAACTCTTTGCGCTGCTCATCGAATGACTTTAAGACAGCCTCAGATGTCGCTAATTCCTTTGAAACAGGCTTCTCTGGAGATCCTCCCAAGACAGCGTTGGTCAGGAACATATTCCGATCAATCTTGTGCTCTTGCAGGCTGGGCGGAGAGAGGCGTTCATGATTGAAGATCGAGTTGCCCTCTTTGTTAAATGGCCGAGCAAATCCAACCCTCAGCGGCCCTCGACTGAGCCATGACAGCAAGCCCGAGCGCAAGTTCGCGTGATAGTCGAGGACCAAGTCGAAGCGCTCTTTGCGAAGAACAGCGCCCAAGCGAAAGATCTCGGGGACTCCTTTGCCGAAGGGCCAGACTTTTGAGATCGCGGGATGATCTTGAATCAAGGGCGCGTAAGGCTTCTTAATGACCCAGTGAATCTCAGCGTTGGGCCAACGTTTATGAAGCGCTGTGATCGCAGGGAGAAGGAAGACGACATCTCCCAAAGCCCCTAAGCGGAGCACGAGAATCTTCTTCGGCGCTGTCTTTAGAGGTAATGTCAACTTCTCCGGATCCCTCGTAAAGCAACGTTTTGAACTAGACGGCGCAGTTTCTTTTCGGAGTCCTTCTTAAACTCGGTAAACTCAATACCTAGGTGAATTCCTTCTTCGTCTTCCTCGATTCGCCGTAGCCGCCCGTTCACGCGGAGGGGCTCCATGAACGCTGGAAAATCTAAGGCCATCACCAATTCAGAGCCTTGCTGAAAGTCGTCTGCGTCGCGCTGCAACAAGCGAACTCCAACTCCTGTGAGCGAGACATCTTCGATGAGTTCCCCCTTTTCGTGCCAGCCTCCCGTCAACTTGAACAATGCCTTCGCATCCGTCACCTCAAAACGATGACTTCGACGCCGCTCAGGGCGCTTGCCTTTGCCGTCGATGTCAACGAGGACCTCATTGGCCTGACTCGGGGTTTTACTTGCTGGAATTGAGAACTGCTCCAAGCAAAAAGGACACTGCCCCTTTTTCCCCATATATCGACGATCGACTGTAATCACTTCGCTGCAGGAACCACAACGAAAACGAAGAGTCTTCACCGACGACGTTCGCCCTCGGGCGTCACCAGCCTTAATATTATGGGAGCTTCGCGTCGCGCCCTTGGAGCGCTGCCGCTTCACCGATGCGGTCGCTGTTGAAGGGCGACGAATAGAGGTCGAAGGAGTTTTCTCCGGCTCTTTGACAGGCGCTTCTCCAAGCGGGTTGTAGACCTCCGTTTTCGGTGTCGGGTCGCCCGTTGGCCCCCAGAATTTGATGGACGGAGCGGACGCTGGAGCTGAGGTCTGAGCGATCGAAGACTCGATCTCTTCTGTCTCGGAGACGACTTTGTAGAGTGAATGCAATATCGACAAGGTCAATTCCGTCAGCACAACCTGATGCCGGGACGGAATGAGAATTTGATGGTCTGTGATCGTTTCGAGGAAGTCACCATCGCTGCTACCAATCACGAAAACTTTGACGCCCCGGGCTCTCGCGTCAACGATGTTCTTGGCTTCAAGATTATCGACCGTGGCATAATTGAGCCAAATGACGGTCTCTCCTTCATGCCCGACGATCTCCAAGTCCCGAATCGTCGTCAGCGCCAACATTGGGAACTGTTGACCGTGTCCAGTCACTCCCCCTGATAGGAACAGCCGCGAACAATACTCCGCGATGAGCGCGAGAGTTCCTCGACCATAGACAAAGACACGATTCCCACCAATGAGCGATTGACGCAAGCGACGACCGGTATCAAAAATATTGCGCCCGGACCGTGCGAGCAACAGCTCACGGGTTTGCTGAGCGGCCTTCCAATCCGTTTCAATGTTGACGTCCACAATTCTCACCCTTACCGTTCGTCCCGTATCATCCGACGACCCAGATTATATATGTCAGGCCAAGTCCCTCCCAGCATAGAGAAAGAAATATCGCATTCAATCTCTTCTGAAGGATGCAAGGTGGGAAGCTGTTTGCTAAGTTCATTTCCTCCCTATTGAAGAAGGAAGTGGTCCCATGGCTATGAGTATGAATAAGGTCTTTATTTCAGGCCGTATTAAGGGTGATCCGTACGAGGTCGCCGGGCGTCATCGTCAATTTACTCGATTCAAGGTCTTGCTCCCACGAGAGCGAAATAGAGGCGGACGTGGCGAAGCCGATTCCGTTTTAGTCGAGGCAGTTGGACGCAATGGCGCTCAGTTACTGGCTTTGAAAGACGGCGCTGCGATCACTTTTGAAGGACGCCTCCGCACAACCGTGATCGTCAACGGCGACAGCCGCCAGAGCACCATCCTCGTGCGCCTCGAAAATTTCTCGGTCAACGTCATCCCTCCTGAAGCTGAAGAAGACCGCGAACCAAAGCCCCGTGCCAATAATGAAGAGCGCCCCACGAAGCAACGCCGCCGGAGAAACAATCGCCGGAGGAAGAACTCCGAGGAATCTGGCGACAGCAACGCCAATAAAGACACGCAGCAAAGCCAAGACAAAGGCGCAGCTAAAGACACAGCAAAGGACGCCCCCGCAAGCGAAGAGACTGGCTCTAGCAACTCTGAAAAGAGCGCTTCTCAAGAACAAGCGGCAAAGACTCCAGAGAAAGCCGACGGCGCAAAACAAGACAGCAAAAAGGCCGCTCCAAAAGTTGAGGCGCCCACCCCACCGAGCGGCCCTCCAGAAATGCCAAGCATCAAAAGCGTCGCCGACGAGACCCTCAAGAAGGATATGCCGTTCTAGGCCCCCTCAAATCTCATGACAGCCAGTCATTTCAGTACATGGAGAGACGGCTAAAGAAAGCGAGCCCAACAGCGCTTGCCTTCTTTAGCCGTCCTTTTTTTGTCAACGCGACAATCAGCCAATCATGACGCTGGTGAGAGGATATTTGTAGCGTCGTGGAGTTTGGTCTCGGTTCACCGCCAGGGAGAGAACTAGAGTCAAAGGCCCAATCCGGCCGAAGAACATCGCCGCAATGATCACGACCCGTCCCGTCGATGAAAGCGAGCCGGTCACTCCTGTCGAAAGCCCTACGGTCGCGACGGCGCTCACCGCTTCAAAGAGCAAATCAATAAAGCGCCAGTCACTATTGCAAGGCCCCAGTCCACGCTCGGTCCAAGTGAGTAAGAGGGTCACCGCCGAAACCATAAGAAAGGCCAGCACGACAATCACAATCGCGTTCATGACCACAGACCCCGGCAAGGAACGTTTCTTAACCTCAATATCCTCACGCTTCCGGAGAATAGAGAGAATCGCAAGGAATAACACCGCGACGGTCACAGTCTTCGTTCCGCCTCCCGTCGACCCTGGAGACGCCCCGATGAACATGAGCGAAATCATCAAGAACAAGGACGACGTTGATAAGCCGGCGTTGTATTCATTCGCCGCTAGTATTCGCTCTTTGCCGCACCGTGGACATAGAATTCGATCCCCGGGTTTTTTGGAGCCGAGGAGCAGGTTCTCTTTCACATCGTCGTCAGACGTCTCGCAGAGAAAGGACCCTGAGGGGCCGTAGGGCACTGAGTTAAATCCAGCTGTTCGAGTTGACACCGATTGAAACGCCGCTGTCGCGACTCTCTCTTTCGTGCTTTGCCCCGCAAAGAGCGGCCCTCCCTGCTCAAACATATAAATACCAACGAAGCCCACGAGGCAAAGTATCACGGAGCTCCAGAGCACAATCGCTGTGTGAACGTTGTTTCGTTGAACGGGGATCAGGCTGTAGTCTTTAATTCGAGGATTGCCGCCGCTGTATGCTCTGTGAACAAAGCTGCGAAGCCGCGTCGGAAGACTCCTAATGAAACGCACCC
>JARGOJ010000350.1:5738-8222 GCA_029210225.1 Planctomycetota bacterium | reverse complement strand
ATCGTTCACTTTCACACCCAAGAGCGATGAGGCCGCCTCGGCCCCAGCCTTCAGCTCACCGACGAACCAAGCCAGCGTTTTATGGACAAGCCTCGCCTGGGGATAGACACGCTCCAATACAGGCAAAACGCCCTTGTTCCGGTTCTTACCTTCCAAAGAAAAGAGCGCAAACTCCATCGGAGCGACCTTCAAACTGCCCCGTCGACTTTGAACAACACTCCTCTGCGGCTCCCGCCAATATAGGACATCCTGCGACCCCGGCGGACGGCTCCAAAAGTATCTGTCTAGCCACCCCGTCTCCGCCGTCAAACAATCCCACAACGACTTCGGAAAAGGCGCTACCGCCGCCACACGCTTCTTCTCCAAGGCCTTCGATATTTTCTTACCTTTGGCCGGCTCTAATCCTTCCAAGGCGTTCTCGATCCTCGGTGTTCGCCACTCTAAATAATCTTGCGCGGCAATCGGAGCCAATAAAGTCACCGCCTCCCAGCTCCTCCCTGGTGCTCCTTCTCCAGATTGTGCAGGAAAAGCATTGGGGCGCAAAGACTTCGCACCGACAGAAAGTAATTCGCCGTTCACCCAAGACTCCGCACGTCCTAAATAGCTTAGTCGGGAGACGAATTGCCCCAATAAATTCCGCTCGTCGTCACTTAATTCCAGGTCCCAGGAAACTTGCAAATAGCCTGATTTAATTCGGGCCCAGGTGTCAAAGATGAGCGGCTTTTTTGGCCCCGCTGTCACATAGTGACGGGTATGTGCCTCCGTCGTCTCGGGAAGAGCATAGGTTGGCAACACTGATGCGAGCTTGGCGATCAATGATCGAGCCACCGCGGGTGGTTTCTGCGACCAACCCAGCTTCGTGAATCCCACAGAAATTAAAGCACGGAGGATTCGCCAAGGGGAAGGAGGCCATTCGATTTGGCCCTCATTCACATGGCTCCCCCAAGGCGTCGCGTGATAACGCTTCGCTGGAAAATTCAATTGAATGATTACGGCCATCGTTAAGCCTCTTTCGCTTTCTTCTTCGGAAGCTTGTCCTCAAAGGTCACGGTGTCACAAATCATATGACTTTGGCAGCGTTGAATCGCACCCTTCAATGCTTCGCAGAGATCTTTCTCGCTTGGCAGGGTAAATTTCTCCGACTGAGTACTGACAATATCTTCGCAATCGGTCGTGAAATCACACGCGGTTCGAAGCCTCAGACCACCCTTCAGTAATGCCCGAACCTTAAAGAGTGAAAGCAGAATGAGTAGACTCTCTAGATCCTTTCCAAGGCCATAACCTCGGATCATCGCCAAGTCAATATTGACATAGAGCGTGATTAACTCGGCGGTGAACTCGTCCCGAGCAAAGGGGACATTTCCGAAGCCTTTGGACGTGTCACCTGAAGGATTGACATGGTCGTTCTTGACCCCGCCACTCGGCGCAACCCGAACTCCCTCGGCTTCAATAAAAGCTGAAAGCGCACGAGCCACGCGAAGCCGACCCCCAGCCAAAGCGCTCTTCGCCAGGAAAACTCCATGGATTAAGCTGTTGATGTCATACTTTACTAGGATCTGAGCGAATTTTGTTCGATCAATGGGGCCATCGTCTGCTGCTCCCAACTCCTCACTCAACTTCTTCAAAAAAGGACTGTTCTTACCCTCTAAAATATAAGGACTGTTTAGGCGATGCGACTCAAGCATAGTATCCGTGAAAAACTGCCCGCCTCGCGTCACTGTGACATGAGAGATGCCTTCCAGTTCAGAAATAGGCTTGTTTTCGCCGCTGTCCCAACAGACTGCCTCCAACTGATTCGCCATGCTCTGAGTGCTCTCGACCAACAAGCAAAGCCCATCGGCTGCCTGATAGGTCGCCGCTCCCAAGCCTGGAAAACCCGTCGGCTGGAATCTTTGGCCCTGTATCGGTCGAAGCGGAATGGAATACAGGAGACGATGAACATTATTGAGACTACTGAGATCAATAGACATTGATAAACTCCAATCACTTTTTTGTTGAACTTAATTGTTTTTTGAAGAACTGCGCGCTGCTATATGGCACTTGAAAAGCCATGCTTAAGGCATACAGCCTCGATTGCTCCGGTGAGAGAAAGACCTTTGAAAACGGAACCTTGATTCCCACCCCGAGTAATCGACGGTTGACGACCTCGAAAGCGAATTGAGATTGTCCTGAGAATAAAAGACGCAAAACTTGCGGATCCACGGGAATGCGACGGCCCTCTAACTCATAGGGTAAATGAGTAAGTCGAAGCGCCATCCAGGGTAAGTCTAGAGGCGCGTATACGGCGCTCGGCCTTTCTTCCCCATCGGAGAGGTCACGCCAGTCCAAGGCCGCGAAAGCACGGGCGAGACTCATGATTCGTTGAAGATCCAAGGCCCCCGATATCAATTGAGCTATATCGTCAGTCTGCGCGTAATATCCAGGGCGCGGAGACAAAGACAATTGACGTTGCGCGCCGCTTTCAGCCTCTATCAATCGCCGCTG
>JARGOJ010000350.1:0-5728 GCA_029210225.1 Planctomycetota bacterium | reverse complement strand
GCGCCAGGGTCTCGACCCGTCATGACGACACGAGGATCGTTAATCAGCGATTCCCCAGCGACTTTGAATTGACGGTCGCTCTGATCTAAAGGAAGCCAATGTCCGCGCACAGGCTCAACCGCTCTATAATGCCTCCAAGCCTTCGCCGAGCTCGCAAGGGTCAGCGCGAGACGAAACTCCGCCGACCCATCGTCACTCGCTGCAACCCAGCCCTTTGAAAGTCTAGGAATGGGGGCGAGGCGCTTCTTCCCAGTGAACTGAGCACTGAGCACTAACTGCGCCTCTGTTTGGGCCATTGCAATCAAGACGTTTTGCCAGCGCGCTGGCTCACCAGGATGCCCTAGGACGGAAAAGATACTATCTAGGAGGCGTCCAGTACAGACGGAAAAGCTTCCTGGAGCCCCATCATCTCTCGACGAACGGCGAATCTTGTCGAGCCAGCTACCCCGGTCTAAATCGTCCAAGAGAAAGGACCTAGGATTGGGATCGACCTTCCAACGTCCCAAAGGAATCGCGAAGTTTGATTGACCATTACGTTCCATAAAGGCATAGCGCTCAAAGCTTGAAAGACCCCGTGTGACTCCCAGACGACTTAAAGCCCGCGCCATATCAATAGAGCTGGTCGCGGTCCGGCTCTTCACCTGAACGCGCCCCTCTGACAGCAACGCGGAAACTTCCTTCAAGTTCGCAGGCTGCTCCCAAAGAGGCACCCACTGCTCGCCGCGTGAACTCTCATCACTCGCCGCTGAACTGGCGTATCCATTGCCTTGAGATCGAACAGCGAAGGGCGCGCTGGCCTGGGGCATTTGACGACTCGTCAATCTCCGGCCCACCGACGATCGAAACAAGAGTGACCCCTCTAAAATGAAAATTAACTCCCAAGGGTTCACGAGAGACGTACCGAGAGGACCTGAGCTGGCATTGGCTCCCCCAGCAGCCGCCGGCGAAAATTGACCAATCGGTGTTTTCTTTAGACTTTGAGATGTTTGATTGAAGAGGCAATGATCGAGACTCACCGGCACTCCAGACCGTGGCGGTGCATCCTTCTCCTCCAAACAATAGAGTTCATTGAGCCGTTGATACGCGTTATTTGTGTAGTCGAGGCGACCTTCATTCCCACCAGTTCCTAAGATCGCTGGAAAACTAGGGCTGTTGTCATCACTGAGGACCGTCGCGGACCGAAACCACTCTAGGGCGCCGCCACGCCACTGTTGTTGACAGTTTCGTTGAAGCTTGTCTTTCGCTCGCTTCCTCTCCCGCTCTGCCGCTGATAATCGCTTTTTATAGCCTTCCTCATTTGTATAGAGTTCTCGCTCTTTCTTATTCTTAATGGCTTTGGCTTCACCTTTTATCGCGTTCTCTTTTTGAACCGCTAAGTCCATAGCTTTTGCGACGGCTCTGGCCTCCGCAATGCCTCGTCTAAACTTCTCAAAGCGAGGAGCCTTGCTATTTTCAATGGGACTTAAGCCCTTGTCAGTTTTGCTAAAAAAACCAGAGCCTTTGTTCCACGGGGAAAGCCATGGAGTGGGTGAGTACTCACTCAGAAAGAAATCCAAGAGCTGACGACGATCCAAGCGACTATGGAGAACAAAGCCCTCCTCCGTCCAATGACCCCGGGCCGATTTGTCAGCCTGCTCACTGACCAATCGAAGCACCGCCAAAGCTTTTAGATAGCTTCCAAGGGGCCGACTCTGACAGCCCTTGAGAATGTGTCTATGCATCTTCATTTGCTCTCCTCAATAAGCTTGTCTGTTGTTGTTTTCATGGACGCACGGACATCCGCCGCTCGTAGTAAGGCCTCAAACCAAGCCAAGGTAAACGGTCCGAATCTCTCCAATAATCCCGCGACTCGCTCCACCCAGGATGCCCCTGTCTCCGGTGAAAGACCAAGGGTCGCAGGAGTCAGGTGCATTTCATAAGACGGCAATTTTTGGATGCCACGCTTAGCGTCAGCCAATAAGAGGCTGGGCAATTGATCGCCATCACGCACTCCGCGAATCTGTGTTTTATCCTCTGATTGATCTCGCTTGAAGGCCTCTTGGTCGGAGGGACTCGCATCCAATCGAGTCCGAAGTTTGCCGTGATGCGAACAAACTAAATACGCGACGAGGTCGAAGTCCTCCCGACTAAGCGACTGAATCTCAGCCTCTATCCCGAGCCCGCTCTGACTCAACGGGGCACTCTCGATTTCAAAGAGAGAGAGGTCGTCACCCAAGAGCGCGGGGTGGCCCGGTCCCGCTTTCTTAAGGACCTCGAAGAGCGCGAGCGTACTCGCCAATTCATGACGGAAACCTAAGCGTTGCTCGCCACTCTCAGGAATCTTATAGAGATTCTTGTAGCTCTCCCAAGCCTCTTGAGGAGCCTTCGCGAGATCCGATCGTCCTGGCCGATCTGAGCGTTTTTGACTGGAGATACTCCCTTGAAAGGCTGGGTGTGACTTCCCAAGGTCGTGCCACCGGGCGGCTAGGTCGAGGAGCTTGACTGTTTTTGAATCGAGCTTGAGGGCGTGAGCGATGATCTGTATTTCATCTCCTGCCTCCGCGCCGTGAGTTGCAATTGTTTTCCAAATCTCAGTCTCTGACAGTTCCTCTCGGTCCTGAGCGGAGTCCGCGAGTTCTTGCTGTGTCGGATTAAAATTAGGAGGGTGAGGTATATGGACCTCTTTTTTGGAAATCTTCGGATCCCAACCGCGAACCGTGTTGTAACCACCGACAGATTGCTCAATGAGAATCTGCTGTCCCGGGGTAATGCCATCTCGGCGAGCGGTCAACCATGCGCCTTCTTGATAGTCCCAAATCCAAGCGCGCACTTTTGCTTTCAATTTGCCGGAGGATTTATCACAGAGCCATTGTTGGGCTGCGAGGAACGGCACTGAACACAGCTCGGCGCGACTTGGCCTCAGTTTTTTAGAAGGGCTTTCTTTGGAATCAATGGAGCGCCAAAAAACAGAGACGTCGCGTTCTTCCCCGCTACGAATGAAACGGCTGATGTCCAGGTCGGCCCCCGATAGATCGGCGCTGGTATCAAAGAGTTCGTCAACTTCCATCCTTAACAAGAGGTGTTCCGGGTCGTAGGGGTAAAGCTCTGGAATGAGTTGTGGGTTGGATCTTTCAAAGTCTTCCAAGCCTCGGGGGCTGACATCGTCAATCATTAAGAGGGCTGACCAGGCCGCGTTGACAGATTTTGGGTCGTACGGAGCACAATCTCTCTCGGTGAATTCTGCATCTTTGCCGAGGGGTAAAACAAACGCTTCTCCGTCTCCACCTCGACGGGCGAGGCGCCCAAATCTCTGAACTAAGCTTGACCATGGCGCAGCTTCGGTGAACATGAGATGAGCCGATATATCGACCCCCGCTTCAATGACTTGAGTGGCAATGATGATCTGAGACTTCACGTTGTTCTTACTCAACAATGTCTGCTGCCAACTCGCTCGCTCTTGACCACGAAACCTCGAATGCAGCAAGTGAAGCTCAATCTCAGTCTTCTTGATGAGTGATAGAAGGCTCTTGTGCAAATCCTGGGCTCGCTTGACTGTGTTGAGCACCACCAGGGTGAAAGGATTGGCTTCGGAGATCTCCTGATGCTTCTCTAAGACGAACTTTCCTAAAGCGCTGGCGCTGAGGTGCTCTCCTAAGGAGACGGTCTTATTAGTCTGAGCCCAGAGACCCGATTCCTTATCTTTGGCTTCTAACTCTGCCAGGGTCGCCTTTTCTAAGGTGCTTCGTGTATCTGGACTTTCCAACCAATCCTCTTGGAGCGTCGCGCTCATCGCCCAAGTGAAGTTGGGGCGAAGAGCTTTGCTGAGATCGTCTTCCTTAAATGCTTGCAATTGGGCCGCTGTGGCCAATCCAACATCCATAAGTTGGATTTCGTCGAGAACCCAAAGGCAATCGGTGGAGAGCAGGCCAAAGTCAATGGGCCAGCGCCCGCGACCTGCTCCATAACCCCGGTTCAATGCTCTGGATAGGAGCATGTCTTGGGTCCCAATGAGAATGCTTGGCTGCTCCGGCCAAAGATGCCAGTCTTCGGCGTCCGATCCTCCGAGCAGTAGATGGACTCCGACAGTCTCGCTTCGCTTTTTGGCTTCTCCCTCTCCTGTCCAGAGCAAGCCAGCCTTCTTAAGGACCTCTTTGACGACTTCTTCGCTTTGTTCGACGAGAACGCGCATAGGAAGAGCCCAAACTAGGCGTAGGGGCCAATTGTCAGACTGGAGCTGAACTCTGTGATAGAGCCAGGCCGCCAAAATACCCAGTGTCTTGCCGTAGCCTGTGGGTATTCGTACAAGTCTGTGACCGCAGTGATCAGCAGCAGCAAGACTCTCTTGCCATTGATACGGAGCGTGCCCCGTCCAACTCTGAAAAGCTTTCCTGAAATTTATAGGCTGTTGTTCCATCTGAGTCTTTCCGAATTGAGGGCTTGTTTCTTTGCTAGAGCGTAGAGAAACACCAACGTCAGTTTGTGTCGTTCCCAAAATAAAAATCAGGCTTTTTTTGTAGAGTGGCGGCACTTACTCATAGCAGGCGAGGACTCGTTGAAGTCGTGCTTTGAAGTTCTTCCGGGCGCTGGGTGGGCTCAGGAGCTCTGCGTGTTCGCCAAAGGAGAGGAGGAACTCTTCAATCTCAACGCTCGCATCGATGGTGAGAGTCATTTCGAGAGAGCCGTCTGGGAGTTCATGGCATTCTTGAGTTTTGTGATATTTCAATCCCTGAACAAAGCGTGCAGCGAAGGCATCGAAGCGAATGACGTAGTCAAACTTTGTCGAACCATCTTCCGCGCCTCGGTAAACACCTAAAGAGTCACTGAAATATTGTTCGAGGGTAAAATCAATGGGGCGGTTGAAAGTGTCTTGAAGTGAATTCAGTCTCTTGATCCGGTCCAATTGGAAAACGCGGACGTCTTCTCGCATACAGCAATAGGCAATGAGATACCAACGGTCATTGTAAAAATGCAGTCGATAGGGATGGACCTGACGAGTCTCTGGTTTCTGCTGAGTCACATTCTGGTAGTCCATCGAGACGATGCAGTTTTTTCTTAGCGCGGAGAGCAGCGTTTCGAAAGTCTCGACCTCGTTCTTCGCTGGCCATCGTCGATGCCGAGAGACCTGTTTGGGGAGCACGGATAGTTCTGTTTGAATACGATTCGGTAGCTGACAGGTAATCTTCTCAAACGCTCTTTGAAAGTATTGCTCCAAAGAAGTTCCTCGATACTCCTCGAGGAGAGGCTTTGCGATGTACAAAGCAACAAGTTCGCCATCTGTAAGTTGAGGATTTGGGATGGAGAGAGCTTTGTCTGCGTAGCCATATCCCCGGCGCTTCTTATCATAAACAACCTCGACTCCGAGACGGTCACGCATGAACTCAATGTATCGTTGGACTGTGCGTTCGCTAGCTTCCAACTCAACCGCGATTCGAGATAACTTTGGGTATTCAGAAAGCCGCAGCATACGATCAATTTGAATGATACCGTCTAATAGCCGCCGCGTATCCCTACTCTTTGCCATAGCTTCCCATCCTTTGGATTGCTGAGGACCAACAATCTTATTGTGAATGACTGTAGCTCTTTGGTAGGTGTCTTGTAAACCCAGGCTCTTGGAGAAAGAAGGATCGAGCCTAAATGCTGAATGGGAGTTTTAGTTTTTCCTAGGGCTTTGAATATTTGAGCAGCGATAGTGGCAGAAAGCGATCGCGCAAATCAAAGGGACGAAGTGATCGCTAGATTAAGTCTCTAA
>JARGOJ010000349.1 GCA_029210225.1 Planctomycetota bacterium | reverse complement strand
TCAGGCATGAGGAACTCGACTTCATAGTAGAGCAAGTCTTCTCGCAGATGACTTTTCGCCAAGCGTTTACATGCCCCAGGGAAGTGTTTCCAAGGGACAGAGCCAGTTTTATAAGTTTTGAGCTCGGCGCCGCTGGCTTGGTGAACCCTTACACGAGTGTAGCGAGAATCGACTTTTAAGACTTGAGCGAGGGCTTCGTCGTCTTGGGGAATCCAGGTCTTATAAAACTTGGCGACCTTTTCCAGGTCTGCTTTGGGGCTGTCTTTACGAAAGGCGATTCGAACATGATCTTTGTTCGGAAGGATACCCTTCACCCGTCTTAGACCAATGGCCTTCTGACCTAGGCGCATGGCTTCCCTTATTCGCAGAATCTCCGACTTTAGGTCCTCACGAAAGGCGAGCTGCGCCTTCGCGACCTTCTTGGCATCCTTGCCTTGGAGATCCTTGGCGAGCGCTTTCAATCGGGCGACTCGTTGCTTATCTGCGTTTTTCTTGCCATCGGCAATGGCTTGAGCCACCACACCGAGGGTGAGCGCGAGGCCGAGAGACAAGCTGAGATTTCGTCGTTTCACCATTCAAGTTTGCCAATTCATCTAACCGACATGAGGGTAAGGCATAGTTTGCCAGATTATTCATTTCATATTAACGAGAAGGACGCGCCGATGATTGTTGGAAAAGGCAGCATGAGCTTTCGCAGCTTTTCTGTGATCGGACCCGACGCCGGGAAAGACCCAGAAGAAATTATTCAAGGCCTTGAAAACTACGCATTTGACGGCTTCGCTGGAGAAGAGGGCCGCGCCCGGGGTTGGATTTCTATCGACCACTTGCTCGATATTGAGTTCAGTCGGGAAAAGAACGTCCGCGGATCCTATGTCGTCTTCGGCTTGCGCGTCGATACTCGTCGCGTTCCTCCAGCGATTTACAAAGCCCATTGTGTGCTGGAACTCAAAGCAACGCAAGAAGCTCTTGGCGTGGCGAAGGTCCCCCTCACCGAGCGACGGGATATTCGACGACGAATCAAAGAACAGCTCCTCAACGAAACCACTCCTGCCAGCAAAGCCTTCGGTGTTGTGTGGCATACACGCAATCGACGCCTCTATGTCATGAGCACTTCTCGCGCTGTCCTAAACGACGTCGCCGATCTCTTCGATCGAAGCTGGGAGCTATCCCTCGAAGAGAGAAACCCCGCGACGATCGGCTTGGAAGCAGCTCGTCATCATGATGTCGCTGACGCATTCCGAGACCTGATGCCCACTGCATTCTACGCTGAGCCATCCCAGGCTTGAGAGGAAAGAACACTATGACTGGAAACCTATTAGCTGACTGCCGTTACCTTGGACGTGAGTTCGTCACCTGGCTTTGGTTCCTTTGTGAGGTTGAAGGAGGAGAGTTTCAGCTTTCTTCGGGGCCTATTGAATTGCTCGTGGAAGACAACCTAGTCTTCGTCGGTCATGACGACGACGATTCAGCGACTCAGGTCAAGGGCGG
Organism: Planctomycetota bacterium; assembly: GCA_029210225.1. GTDB lineage: Bacteria > Planctomycetota > J058 > J058 > JARGOJ01 > JARGOJ01. Next base: position 6,746 of record JARGOJ010000349.1, on the reverse strand, counting down.
TTGCCCGACCTTGCGCCCTGAGGCCGCTTGTGCTCTCGCAGCTGGAATGACGGTGCGTCGGGCTAAGGTGAACGCTGCTCGCGAAGATCGGGCGTGGACCTTCACCCTGGACGCGGAGTCACTGGATTTGCGTTCTTTAAAAGTTCCCGCCGCAGAGGCAGAGGACCCGCTGGAGCAATTGACAGAACGACTTGAATCGGCGGAAGAGCTACGGGAAGCTATCGAAGAGCTTTACACGCAGTTCATTGGACTTCGTTGCTCTGAGCAATGGGATGCCATGGAAACCGAACGGATCAGAGATTGGGTGCGCGTCAAGCTTGAGAGAGCCAAAGCCGACCAAGACCGCTTCGCCGCTTCAGGAGGCGTCAACGCCGATACTTACGAACCCAGCGCGGTCATTGACGATCATGGACACAAAGCCCAGCCAGTGCCTGCGGCAGTCTCTGAGGGCTTCGATGATGGACTGGACGAAGAAGAGATGAGCGAAGACGACTGATTCTTCGTCTCCGCGAGGAATGACATCCAAAATAGGGAGCCTGGAGTCTTGCCTAGGCGAGACTCCGGGCTCCCTATAATTTTCGCATGTGTGTTTTTGCGCGGTGAACGGGGTTATTTGTTGTTGAATTTGCCATCGCCTCGAAGAGACGATTCAAGCTTCATGACCCATTTGCCGTTCTCTTTTTGCCAATAGAGGATGCCTTCGGTGTCACTATGGTCGCGCTCGGTGACTTTCTTTTTGTTTTTGTCACGGCGCTGAAGGCTGTTGAGAAGTTCAATATTGGCGTTGAAAAAGGTCCGAGCGCGCTTGCCGGTACTGTCGACGGTCACTTTTGTGACTTGCATGTCGCGGATGTTCAAGACTTCGTGCTTCACCTTGAAGAGCCGTTCGATCATTTTTGGAATGTCGACTTTGTCTTTGTCTTCATTATTGTGAAAACCGGCAGCGGATTTGAAGTCTTTGTATTGAATGGCTTCAAGGAATTGTTGGGCCAGCTTGAGCAGCTGTTGTTCGTCTTCATCAAGCATGAAGCCGAGAGAGCCGATTCCGATTTTTGGGGCGCTGGCAACGAGCAAAAGCCCGCCGGCTAAGAAGAGAACCGCGGCGATTCCCAAGACTTTTTTCACAGGACTATCCTCCGGTTCGCATTATAGCGTGACGCACGACAGTGACGAGTCGTGAGACGGAGGATCCTTTCCAAGGATCTGGGTGAGATCCTCCGTTAGCATGCCCGAGTTTGGGCGACTGATTTGACTCTGTGCTTCACATTAGAGCGCTTGCGCTGGCGTTGTTCACGACGATGATCTTCGATTTTCTTATCGAAACAAGCGTCGCAAATCGCATGAGAAGTCGGGGCGTTCTCTAAGCCCGCCTCTCTCATGAGATGCTGGCACCAAGCGCAAACGATGTTGAATGCTGATTCCATGCTTGTGTTCCGTTTCCTTGTTTTCCTTGCCTTAGAAGATCGTAAGCCTCAAGAAGAAAGTCGATTCCTTAGAAATCTTTCTCCTAAAATTAGATGGAGGGTCTAACCTTTCATCGGTTTCTTAGATCATTAAGATTGCTTTTTTCTGACCGCGTCTTTAAAAAGCGCCACGATCTATTCTTCAGTGCTCTCTACGGACCAGATTATTCAAGGCCTCTGTCATCAATACACCTGCGCTTTGTCATTTGTTCCCTTTTCTTAGAGACAAATTTTAGGAGTCCGTCCAAAGTGTCCGTGGCCAACTTACGTCTAGTCCTCCGTTTCCTCTCTACCCGGTGGTGGGAGGAAGTCTCCGATCTCGTCGACGGCAGTCTGGAAAAGGGCGTTTTGCTCTTTGAAGACCTCGATTTAGATCTTGATCTCCTCGAACTCTCACGCGTTTTAAATATCGAACGTCGCCTTGAGCTCATCGAGGCCATCCTCTTTCCCGGTGAGGATCTTAATGAAGCGCTCACCGACGAAGCCGATCCTGAGGCCGCACATGCCTTCTTGATCCTGATGGCCATAAACCTGGCCATTTTTGATGGAGCGGAGGCCGGGCGCGACCTGGTCTGGCGTTACATGCACTCCGAGGACTCGGCTTTCACCGATCTGCCGACCTTTGCCCGTCTCTTACCCCGAGTTGGACCGCTCTCAAAAGCCAAGGCTTGGGTTGAAGAGCAGGTCTCTGATGCCGCTGAGAAGAGCGCGCTGCTCGAAACGATGGTGACGAAATATCATGCTCCCGACGGATTCTTGCTCCATCTAGAAGAGGATCGACAGGGCAGCGAGAAGGCCCTCGGTCGACAGTTTGAGAACCGAGGATTTCAGAGTCTTCCTTGGGAAGTTCCCATGCAGGGCCCCCGAGTCGTAGGCGTTCGAAGAATGGGCCGCTTCACCACCTTCCTCCTCGATTGCTCTGAAGAGCTGGCCAATGAGCTCGCGTTATCTTTGTCTCAAAAGAATGTCCTTTCTTGGTCCTTGCTCGCCGATTTTCGAAAAGCCGACGCGGTGCAAATTCGAGAATATAAGGGCCAGCGAATTTTTCGCGATCAGTTGGCGCTAAGTGGCAAAAAAGAAGGCCCTCTGGACAGGGAAGAGGCGCTTGGCATCCTGTTATCAATGGGGATCCGTATCTATGATCCTGACTTTGGTCGCCCTGTGAGCACACTGAGCTATAAAGAAGTTTTGCTCGCCTCGTCGAAAGAGATGGGATTGGTTCGCCGATTCTCGTATCAGGCAGGCGAGCCGCCAAAGCGTGGGCGGACGAAGAAGCGAAAGCGCTAGGAAACGAATGTTAAGGGTGATTGCGTGACAGACGAGCCGAAGAGAGATTTACGCGCCGAGAAGCGTTTTTGGCGGCGTGAAGTGGCGGCGACCGATAAAAAAAAGGGAGAGTCCTTAAGTGACAAACTCTTGCAGTGGCCGCTTCGAATCTCGTTCTTTATTTTGACCTTTGTTTTCAACACGATCCCATTAGCAGTAGGCATGGAGATCGGTGCTTTTATTGGGTCTCTGGGATATTATGTGTCTCCTGGACGGCGCCGCATTGCGCTTGAGAATTTGCTTTTGGCCTTTGGACATTCGGTGTCCCTGAAAGAGCGTAAGCGCATTGCTCGGGCGAGCTTTGCAAATTTCGGGCGGGTTGGGATCGAGTTCATTCGTTTCCCTAAGAACAGCAAAGAACGCCTCGCCCATCACATCGAGATTTTTGGCCAGGAGAACTTCACTTACACCGCTTCTCTTGGAAAGGGCAACCTCGCGCTCTCCGCTCATCTTGGGAACTTCGAACTCATCGCTGCGACCGCGAACATTATGGGGCTCGGTAAAAATCACTTGATGGGGCGAAAAATCAAACCCCCTGAGGTCGATCGCTTTGTGTCGGGCCTTCGCAAGAGCTGCGGTGTTGACACAATCCCTAGTAAGAATGGGATTCGCACTGTCCTTCGGAAGCTCAGAGCAAAAGAAGGAGTCGGAGTCGTTCTCGATCAAAATATGCGCCGAGGCATCGGAATCTTCGTCAATTTCTTTGGGGTGGCGGCGTCAACCACGCCAGCATTGGCGCTGATGGCTATTCGCCGCAAGGTGCCGATTTTGCCTGTGTTTATGATCCGCTGTGGTCAGACATCGAAGCATCACATGGTCTTTTTGCCGCAAATACCGACTCATGAGAGCGGTGATCGGGATAAGGACACAATGATAACCACTCAACGTATGAGCTGGGTTGTAGAGGAAGTCATACGCCGCTATCCCGAGCAGTGGTTTTGGTTCCATCGACGATGGCGTTGTCGTCCTCCTGAAGAAGAAAAACCTTCTCCCGTAAAGGAGTTAGAGGAGAAACCAGCTTACTTCCAGGAGATTTCAGAATACCTGGATAAAGTCGGTCCGCCCCAACGTTTCAACGTGGGTCCGAAAACCTGATAAACTATGGCAGTGCTGCTTTTCTTAGGCGAGAAACGGCAATAAAGTGTCGCGCTTTCTAAAGAGATTCTTGCGTAAGAACGCGGCAGCTGGAATAAATGTATGAAATTCCAGGAAAGTGAGCTTGTATGTCTCTCAATGATGGCCTCCGGGTCGCCACCATACTTCCTACCGATTCCCCGTTTCGCCCGGCGATTGAAGCCCACGTGAAATCACTCGGGGGGCAGCTCGACGATTTCGACGAAAATTTTTCGTGGGATGATGAGAATGAAGAAAACATCGAGAAATACTCGATGATCCTCGTGGACTGGCGGGTGCCCTTTTCGCACCGCTTTGTCGAGACCGTCAAAGTGCCGAGGCGAACCAGCCGGACCCCCGTCATTGGCATCTATCCAGCAGAGCAAGATCCCGAGAAGTTTGTTCCGCTGACGATTGTCCCCGAAGAAGAAGTGACCGACTCACTCACCCCCGATGCCATCGTTGAGCGTGCGGAGCGCTTGCTCTCGCTGCAAAGAACTCGTCCACGGCACTTCCTCCAAGACATGATCATGCGCCTCGGCACTACAATTGACGAGGTTGAGAAAGCTGGAGAACTCTTCGACCGATTGCTAGAAGAACTCGGCTATGAAGTTCATGATCAAGTCGTTATGGGTCACTCATTCCGTGAGGCCCTCGGGAACGCCGCCGAGCACGGCAACGGACATGATCAAGGAAAAATGCTTCGTATCGTCTACATGGTCGACTACGAAAAAATGGTCGTCATTGTGACCGATGAAGGCGCTGGCTTTGACCACGTCGCCTACATTCAAGAGAAGGAACAAGAGTCGGCTTACGAAACAACCACAGGGCGTGGCGAAGATGTTCGCCCCGGTGGTCTTGGCTATCACATCATGAAAAAGGCGTGCGACGCCATCCGCTACAACAAGTCTGGAAACACAATTTTCCTAATGAAGTATCTGCCCGGATTCAGCCCAAACGACGGCGAAGAAGCCGACGAGAACGCAGACCTCTAAGCCGCCATTGTTAAAGGACGAAATCCTTGCGCCCGATTCCTGAAGTTGTCTTCCAGCACTTCCGTAGGCCCCATAACAAAGGGGCTATGAAAGATCCATCCGGGACAGGGGTCGTGGATGGCCGCTCCAAAGACTCCAAGCTGAAAATGCACATTCGCCTCGACGCCGATCAAAACGTCGATGAAGCCAAGTTCGAAACAAAGCGAGACCGGGCCTCAGATGCTCCTCTCTCGATGCTGACATGCCACATTAAAGGTAAATCTCTTCCCGAACTTGAAGCCATGACCGTCGAAGAGTTCGGCGCCGTCTACGAGCTCTTCGGCGAACAAGTCCCCATGCTTCTCCTCGCCTACGAAGCCCTCCAGGCAACCATCGCCAATGTCAAAGGTCTCCCGAATCCCTTTGCCTTTGAAGGGGGTGTGGTTTGCACTTGCGTCACAGTCCGTGAAGGACGATTGCGCCGTGTGATCCGCGAACGCGAGTTAAAAAATCTCAGCGAAGTTCAGCACTGGACCCGAGCCTGCACAGGTTGCCGCTCTTGTCGTCCTGAAGTTGAGCGAATTATTCGTGAAGAGCAGCAAGCTGTTTAGGGTCTAGTGATTTGTCAGCCATGGGCTAAAGATCACACCTTCACGTTCGACCCTGTTTTCCACTTCTATATATTTTGTTTGGAAGATATTGGAACTTCCGGAAACTACATCCAGTCCAAGGTTCCGTCCTTAGAAACTCTGTGTATAGAATCTCCAAGGAGAGATGATGCGACGCTTCTCGATGCTACTGGGATTGGCTCTAGCCATGGTCCCCAGCCTGACCTACGCCGACGGATTTATAGTTGTCGAAAGACCTCCTCCCGAGCTGCGACGAATTCGTCGCCACCGACCTCACTTCCCCCTCACCGTGAAATACCATCGTGTGACCGTGGAAATCAAAGGTCAGGTCGCGATCACTCATGTGGATCAGGTCTTTCATAATCCCAACCCCATGCAACTTGAAGGCACGTACATCTTCCCGATGCCCGAGGACGCCGCCGTCACTCAATTCTCGATGTATATGAACGGCAAAGAAGTTCAAGGCGAGGTGCTTGAGCGCAAGAAGGCCCTCAAAATCTACGAAGGTATCGTCCGTCGAATGCAGGATCCAGCGCTTCTGGAATACATGGGACGAGGCATGTTCAAAGCGAGGATCTTCCCGATTCCAGCGCGGGGCGACAAGCGCGTGAAGCTCAGCTATTCCCAAGTTCTGAAGAAGGACAACGGACGCTGCAGCTACCGATATCCACTCAATACTGAGAAGTTCTCTGCGACCCCCCTCAAAGAATGCTCTATCAAAGTGACGATCGACACGAAGACTCCGATCAAGTCGGTCTTTTCTCCGAGCCATCCCACAACGACGATAAAGCGCAGCAAAGATAAGAATGCTTCCATTTCTTGGGTTGCTCAGAACAGCACCCCAGATAAAGACTTCCAGCTTTACTATGACTTGTCCGACAAGGACGTTGGCCTCTCCGTATGGAGTTACAAGCGGCCAAGTAAAGATGGATATTTTCTTGTCACTGTCAGCCCCAAGCTGGAAATGACTCAAAAAGAACACCGCGCCAAGGACATTGTTTTTGTCCTCGATACCTCCGGTTCAATGCTTGGAAAGAAAATGGAGCAGGCTAAAAAAGCTCTCCAATATTGCGTCCAAAACCTCGGCAAAGAGGACCGCTTCAACATCATTCCATTCTCAATGGAAGCCCGCCCGCTCCACAACACGCTTGTCACCGCGAACAAAGCAAAGCGTCTGGAAGCGAACGAATACATTGAAGACCTCAGAGCCAGAGGTGGAACAGCGATTTATGAAGCTCTAA
>JARGOJ010000348.1 GCA_029210225.1 Planctomycetota bacterium | reverse complement strand
CGGCGAAGGCTTCGTTGAGTTCAATGACATCCATATCATTGATATCAAGGCCGGCATGATTCTCGGAGGCTTAGTTCATTCGGTGAAGACGAAGACGTAACGATAGTAATAGATAATGAGCCCAGTGACGGCGATAAGAACAAAGAGGACCAACGCGAGGCGGCCAGCCCAGATATGAATCTTGCGGTGTTTGGCGCTCTTAAAAGCGAGCTCGCCTTTTTGATTGGGTTCACGCCATTTAAGGGCGGACAGGAGCACAAAGGCCCCGGTGAATAGACCGGAGAGCGCGATAATGATATGGCCGAAGACAAAAGGCAGGAAGAACTCTTTATAGAAGGGTTTATCCTTCCAGTTCACTTGGTAGTCGTTGGCGACTTGGTTCCAAATCACGAAAATGACGACGACAACAAAGAGCAGTGTGAAGACACCGCTCATGATTCTGGCGTGAGTTTTGGTCTTGCCTTTTTTTGCGAGCCAGGCGCCGTAGAAGAACGCGGGTAAAACCAGGAACATGGCGACGACGACAATGTCTGGAATGAGTGCGGCGGGGGTTCCTAGAAAACCGGGCATTTGTTTTTCCTACATGGCTATTTGTCTCTGTTCCGAGAGGGTCTCATGGCCATTCTTTTCCTTCAAGCATAAATCGCGGTTTTTAAATCGAGGTCGAATGGAAACGAACCGAAATATAGAAGCGAGAGAGGTCTTCACCTATCATGCTGTTTCATCCTCGGTGTAAAACGCCAGTCGCTTCGTAGGACTGCCTAATTAGAAAGATCTCGATGGAGCCAGAAAAGACTCAAGAGACGACAGACATTCCGACCGAAGGACCCGCTGCTCCTCAGTTATCTCTTCGCTTTAAGATCCTCGCGATGCTCTTTATCACGCTGCTTGGACTAGTGGCCGCCGAGATCACTATTCGATTGGTGAACAAGGAGGTGGCTTTGCAGCGACGAACGAATGACGCGGGCCTCTTCATTCTCTATGAGCCGAGCACAAGCGCGGATTTGATCACTGAGGAGTTTCGCGTAAGGGTCGATATCAATCAATTTGGGCATCGGGACCGTTTGGACCGAACGGAGAAGAAGAGCTCTAAAAAGAAGCGCGTCTTGGTCTTTGGTGATTCATTTTCTGTGGGATGGGGGGTTGCCTTTGACGACGCATATCCCACGCGATTAGAAAAAGAACTCGACGCCGAGTTCATGAACGTGGCCAAGGATGGGGGCAGCGTCGTTTGGTATATCCATCAGATTCGCTATGCCATGGAGCGCTTTGATGGGGATGCTCTCGTTTTGCAAGTCTTCGACAATGATCTCGAAGACGTCGGGAAATACCACCGTAAAATGGGGGCGTACGATGGCAAGGACGTGGGACCGATCGACAAGGATCTTCTCCCTAAGGACAGCATCTTCTCCGACGCTTACCTTGCCTATTCAAGTTTAGAGTTGAATAGGCAATTCCGCCGAATTCGCCGAAGGATAAAGGGGAAGAAAATTTGGCAGTCAAACTACTGCGAGCCCGGATCATTCTTAGAGCGGAAAGTGCTTAGCCGTAAGGAAGTGATGGACAAGCACAAACTCGACTTCAGCAAGCCGCCAGTGTGGCGCCCAGAGTTTGGCTTTCATGATCCTGCGAAGACCAAGAACTTTGACGACGAACTCAAATTGCATGGTCAGGTCTTGAAGCAAATATTCAAAGAGTGCAAGGCGAAGGGTTATCCAGTCTTCGTCGTTTATATTCCCTGCCTCGAAGCGAACTTGCTGCCTGGTTCGATTGAGGAGAAGGTCAAGAATAATGTCCTTAACCAGCAGTTGACACGGCTTTGCAATGAGGCTGGCGCTGGCTACCTCGATGGGAGCCGTCTCTTTCACAAGGATAAAGACCCAACGCGGCTCTACTATCCTTGGGATGGGCATCTCAACCCCGAGGGCCACGCATACCTCGCGAAGGCCCTGAGCAAGGCTCTGAAGCCCCTTCTCGCAAAGCTCGGATCCAAAGATTAAACGCCCCCAAAACTTTAGCAGCCTGCTCGAAGCACGTCGACTTGGACTATCAGTCATGACGCTCGCCGTGGCCCCGTATTGCTTTACTTCCCTTCAGGCTTCGCGTCGGCGTCAGGCTTGGGATTTGATTCAGGCTCGGACTTTGATTCAGGCTTCACATCGGAGTCCGGCTTCCCGTCAGCGTCAGGCTCAGGCTTTGATTCAGGCTCAGGCTTTGATTCAGGCTCGGGCTTTGATTCAGCTTCGATTGGAGCGGAGCCACTGAGACTTTCTTCGACTTCGGGAGTCTTCGAGTTATCTTCCTCGGGAGTCGCCGATTCGCTTGCTCCTTCCTCCGCGCTTACTTTCTTGCCGTTTGCTTCGGTCGCTGTGCCATTTATATCTTCCGAGGCTTCTTTTTGCGCCTCAGCTTTCTGAGCTTCGGGAGATTCGAGTTGTTCGCTAGCGTCTTTGCTCGATTCTTCGCCTGTCTCGACTAAATCTTTGCGTGGACTGGTCGACTCGGGATAGAGGCCTTCAGGGTCTTGGTATCCATCGGTATCAAGATATTCTTCGTCCTCATCGAGCTCGTCGTACCACTCGTCGGGATAGACTTCGTCTTCCCAGTTCGAGTCTTCAGGCTCTTCGGAATCTGACTTTGATTCCGGCTCCGACTCCGATTCAGTGTCTTTTGCTGCGTCGGGATCGTCCTTGCTGACCTCCGAGTTCTCTGGTGCCTCCGAAGTCTCTGGGGTCTCCGAGGTCTCCGTAGTCTCTGGCGCGTCAGCTGCAGGAGCAGCGATGGAGTTCTCAACAGGATTGCCTTCTGAACTCTCAGCGCTCTCAGGCGTTTCACTGCTCTCTGGTTTATCAGCAGCTTCGCCCTTGTCGACATTCTCACCCTCGCCATTTTCTAAGGCTGGGGCCACACTTGGCGCCGGGGCCGAGGTGTCCGAGTCGCTCACTGGGGTGGATTCATCAGGCTTAGGGCTATCAGGCCCAGAACTATCAGGACCGCTTGAGGGTGGGGCGGACGGATCTGGAGGAATATCGGTGTCTTTGGCCCGACCACGAACGATGATATAGGACAGCCAAATTCCAAGCTCATAGAGGATCAAGAGGGGAATCCACATGAGGACCTGTGTGACCGGATCTGGGGGCGTCAAGAAGGCGCTTACGATCACAGCGACAAAGTAGAACCAACGGCGTCTTTCGCGGAAGGTCTGATCGGTGGTGAGGTGAATGAGCGTGGTGAAGCTCATGATCAACGGTAGCTGAAAGAAGAGGCCGACCACGAGGGTGAGGGTGATAAAGATGGACAGGTATTCGGAGAGCGTAATGCTTCCTTCGATAATTTCTTCGCCGCCGTAGGTCGCCAGATAGTGGAGCCCAAGGGGGATGAGAATGAAGTATCCAAAGGCGGCGCCGCTGAAGAAGGCGATGAATGAGAGCGGCGAAATGACGGTGACCCAGCGTTTCTCTTCGGGGTAGAGTCCCTTTCCGACGAACTTCCATGCTTCTCGACCCATGAAGGGCCCGGCGATGAATAGGGCGAGGACAAAGCTCACCTTGAGGTAGCTCATAAAGGCTTCGGGATAGCTCAGCTGTTGAAGGCGAACTTTGACGTTGGCCCGTTTGGCTCGACGGTCGATGAGGCGTTCTGCTTGTTGTGTTTCGTCTTGGACTTTTTTGAACTGCTTGCTCTTCTCGATGACTTCCTTTTGGAGCTCCGTGAACTTGGAGATGTCCTTATCGCTTTGTTCGAGGAGTTTGCGTTGCCGTTCGTTGAGTTCAATGATTTCGTCGATGATCTTCTGTTGGCGTCTGCTTAGCTCTTGGAGGTCTCCGTCGCCGATGTCAGCGAACTTTCGTTTGAGCAGCTCGTCGTTTCTCAGGAGATCCTCGTGAGCGACGGTGAGGGAATTTTTCCGCTTGATAACATCTTGAACGGCTTCAAGCTCGTCGGAGGGGAGAAGGTCGCGGATTTTGTCGTATTGGTTGGCTTCGACGATCGCGAGCATCGTTTTGCGGTGTGGCCAGGTCGCGATTTCGAGTATTTTTTCCTGAAATTGAAGGCAGACCGTCATGATGAGGGCTAGCCAGAGCAGGGCTCGGATGAGGTGGGACCGCATCTCTTCGAGGTGTTCCCCAATGGACATGCGTGTCTCTTGGAAGTCGTCGCTCACCGGGGTTTCTGGGAAGTCATCGCTCACTTTTTCACCTATTCATTCAAGCGAAGCTGAAGCAGGGCCATGACTTTAGCGAGGGTCGTGCGCTTGTTCAAGGCTTGAGGCATTGATAAAGAGTGTATTGATGAAGAAAGGGCGGGGTTTGATAGCCCCGCCCTTTGAAAATTCTTAGTTCTTGCAAAGTGAACTGGATCTCATTGAGCCATTAACGGCTGAGATATTCGAGCAGTTCGCTTTCTCGCATGAAGATACAGCCGAATTGTCCGGCCTTATCGATTTCTTCTTGGAAGTCGTCTTCGGCGCCAGCGAGGAGGATGACAAAGTCAGTCGCGATTGAGACGTTCTTGTCAACTTTACCACCGGCTTCTTCGATCTTGCGCTCCAGTTCTTTCTTCTTGTAGATCGAGTTGCTGACTTTGTTTCCGAGGAAGACAAAGACTTGTTGCTCGTTACGATCGAAGAGAGGAGTGCGGATCAGGTCGCCTTTAACGATTGGATCGTCACGAAGAGGCAGAGTTAGCTGCTTATTAGTGACAGGATCAGTGAGCTTCGCGCCGTCAATGATTGTGACTTTCGCCATATCAGCTTCAACGTTTTTGACGATGATCTTGCCTTTAAGCTTCTTCCGGCCACCTTTGACGTAGCGAAAGACTTGAAAGCTCATACCAGCACGGAGGTTGTGGTTCTTCCCGAGGTCAATCCAGGCGTAGCCAAGATCAGGCTCTGAGTAGAGGATTTCTCCGTCGGCGCCAGATCCTTCAAAGCTCTTCTTTTGACGCTTGATGATCTCTTGGATACGAGATTTCAGAGTGTTCTTTTCAGACTGAAGCTTAGCGATTTCGAGCTTTTTGACTTTCTCGAAACGGTTTTGCTTCTTCTGTAGCTCGTCAATTTTGTCAGCGAGGCGACGTTTCTCAACGTCGAATTTCTGAGCCTCCTTCAGAGCCTTGTCCGCTTCAGCCTGGTATTTCTCCTGGGCAATTTCGAGCTTCGTTTTGAACTCAATGCGGTCTTTCTCGAACTTGCCTTGAGCTTTTTCAAGCTCTTGGACTTTGATCGAGGCTTTGACGCGGAGGCGAGGAACAATGTGAATCACTGCCTTCAATTGAAGGAAGAGATCGTCATAGATTTGACGAATATTCGTGTATTCCTTGCGTTCGTTCTTGAGTTCACGAAGAGAGGTCCAAGCATCTTTCACGTTTTGATCGGTGATAGAGTTGATGTCTTCTTCTGTGACCCACTCGCCGCCGAGAACGAGCGTCTTTGAAAAGAGTTTTTTGGAGGTTGTTGTAGTCGACTTTACTTTCGCCGCCCGTAATCACCTGCTCCATCTTTTCAATCACTGCGAGTTTCTGTTTCACCTTTTCTTTTTGTTCCAAGGTGTCTTTCTTCGCAAGTGTAATGTCTTTTTTGAGCTTTTCGAGCTCTGAATCCATGACGATTACGGCCCCAACGGCACCGATCAAAAAGATGATCGATAGTATGAGGGCAACATAAAGGAATATGGATGCGCCACCTTCTCTGGCCATGAAGATATCTCCTAAGTGGAAACTAGAGTTTGTCTCGTCGCGCTACGAGCTTAAAATCTGTCTCCGATCTCTTTATGAGACCGTCAGTATACGCAAGAGGCCTAAGAGCGAAAACAACTTTTTGCCGCTCCTCTCTCCCGCGCTTCAATCAGACACACTTTCTATACGTGTGTCGTCATGGAATCGTTCCCATTTAAGCCTAGCTTCCTTTTTTTACAAGGGTTGTTTTCAAAAGAGCCTGTCTTTATCCCGTCTCAGAGAAAGTGAAAGATTTTTCTAAATTTTGATTCATCGGGGTCCAAAAGTATTTTTTACGAGAGCGCAGAGCGAATGAGAATAATCTCTTGACAGTTTCGGCTTCTTCGCACAGACTAATTCTTCAAGCAACGGCTCAACAAGAAGACCGTTCCTCTCACACTCTCGGACACGCCTTCCGACATGTGTCACCCAACAAAATAAATTATTCAGTTCCGAAGAAAGACCAATGCACGGCACCGAACAATTCGACCCGCAATTTTTCTTCGACTCTCAAATCACACTCAACCTTCTGTAATCACCAAAAATATATGCAACCTGTTTCCATAGTCCTGCTCGGTGGCATTGCTAGTGGCAAGTCCCGCGTCGCGAGTTTGTTTGAAGAACTCGGCGCGAGGATTCTTGACGCCGACTCCATCGCACACGAACTCCTCAAAACAGACGAAGTTCGATCCCTGATTCGCACAACTTTTGGGGCGGAGTTCATCGCAGACAATAAAGTTGATCGCAAAAAACTCGCCTCCGATGTTTTTAGCGACAAAGACAAGCTCAAAACTCTTGAAGGAATCCTTCATCCCCGTGTGTTTACTCGTCTTACTGAGGAAACACAGAAACTCTCAACCATGAAAACGCGGCAAGTGGTGCTCTTTGATGTGCCCCTCGCCGCAGAGACCGGAATGCTCGACAGCGTTGATCTCGTTGTCTTTGTCGATACTGACGAAGCCATTCGAATCAAACGCGCCGTGGAAACACGGGGCTGGACCGCTGAAGAACTGCTCCGACGAGAACGCAACCAATGGCCGCTTGATAAAAAGCGCGAGGCTGCGACTCACACCGTCCGTAACAGCCAGACAGTGGCAGAGGCCCGTGAAGATGTCAGAAGAATTTGGAACCAGTCCATCCAGCCGAAGCTCGAAGAAAACTGACGGGAGGCGCCGCAAGCGCGCCCCTCGTCGTACGAGTAAAACGGCCACCGAAAAAACCAGCAGTCGCGCCAAAGAAACCGAAATGCCAAGCTTCGGTCGCGCCGCTATCGATGCCCTGAGCAAGGACAACGTGGAAGACTCTCAAGATTGGGATCGGGACGACCTCGAACCCACTGAGCCGACGAACGTCGAGCTTGAAGTGGAGGAAGAGGAGGCCCCGAAAAAGGCCAAGCGCGGTCGCCCTGCGAAAGCAAAAACTCGCCGGCCTCGTCGCTCCAAAGCCAAAGACGTCGAGCCCGAGGAAGACGACGAAGATGTCGTTGAGGAAGCCGTCGAAGAAGCAGAACCAAAAACAAAGTCGAAAGCGAAATCTAAGCCGAAAGCCAAGGCCGAGACCAAGCGCAAGAGCCGTAAAACTGAGGACGATAGCGACGATTTCAATCGCGCTGAAGTCGCTGAAGAAATGGCCGAGCCCTTGGATGATGAGCCCGACGATGATGACGCCGATGACTCTGGCGCTCAAGATCGGTCTGGCAACACCAACCAAGATCGCTTTGAAGATCGCAGTGATCGCAACGATCGCTCTGATCGCGGTGAGCGCAATGAACGCTCCAACAGATATGGCCGCAAAGACTCAAAATTCGACGATCGTGGTAATCGCGCAGAACGCAGCGATAGAAGTGATCGCTCAGACCGCGGTGATCGCTCAGACCGCGGCGACCGCTCAGATCGCAGCGACCGCTCAGATCGTGGCGACCGCTCAGACCGTGGCGACCGCTCAGACCGCGGCGATCGCTCAGACCGCAGTGATCGCTCAGACCGCAGCGACCGCTCAGACCGCAGCGACCGCTCAGACCGAGGCCGTCGGGGTCGCGACCGTGGTCGCCGTGTCCGAGGAGATCGTGGTGACCGCCGCGAGCGCGAAAAAGCGCCCGTTCTCGATCCAAACCTTCCTCCTCCTCCTCCCCTTCGCGTCGTCGAACTACAAAGGATGACCATTCCCAAGCTTCAGGAACTTGCCCGGGAATGTGGAATCCACGAAATGGCTGGTCTCAAGAAGACAAACCTCATCTTTAAGATCATTAAGGCTCGCACTAAAATGGGCGGGGTGATTATTGGTGAAGGCGTCTTGGAGGTCCTCCCCGACGAGTTTGGCTTCCTTCGCTCACCGAATTACAGCTACCTCCCCTCCCCCGACGACATTTACATTTCTCCGGCCCAAATCCGTCGCTTCGGTATTCGCAACGGTGCCTATGTCTCTGGCCAGGTTCGTCCCCCCAAAGACAATGAGCGCTACTTCGCTCTTCTTCGGGTTGAAGAAGTCAACGGTCGGGCTCCAGAATCCCTCCACAGCATCTCCGCTTTC
>JARGOJ010000347.1:7266-8254 GCA_029210225.1 Planctomycetota bacterium | reverse complement strand
CTCGCTGCTGAGCGAATGTGCATAATAGGATGGTGTTAATGAAAAGCGACAATGAAACGGACTCATATAATTGGAGGGCGCACGCTCCCGAATCCACGTTATCCCCCGATATAGTCTTCGGATTCAGCTTTGATACTGAAGACGAAGACGCCGACCGAATCGAAATACAGAGCAGTCTCTTAGGCGGAGCTAAAACGATGAACGCTCAGGGATTCTCGAACGGTTATGCGAGTTATGTCAACCTCGACGGAATGCTTGAGAACTTAAATGGCTTCGCAGATGCGCTTTCTAGGGCGGAAGAGCTTAAGGCTGAAAAGAAACTGAAGCGATGGATATTTTGGTGGACGCCAGGAGTCCACGTTCATAAAAATGGTCGCTTGCTTGACTTCTGTTCTTTGAGAAACTTGAGCTCTTGTGAATCATTCCTAAGAAGGATCGCTGAATCCAACGGTGATCAAATGACGGTGTCAGGGTCTCGTGCGGACTACAACGACTTTGACTACATCGAGTCTTGTTTCATCCAACTCAGCGAAGGTCAATTATACTATGCCGACTATTGGGAGCGGGGCTACGTCTCTGATGACCAGTTTGACCCTGAACGTGTCGACGAACCCTGGGACTATCATAGCTATCGCGACGCCGATTTTCCTGCTTTTCAGAGCAAAGCAAAGAAAGCCCTTGAACAATTTATTGTACTACGAGAAGCGCTTGTCCAAGCCCTTGGAACGGACGTATTGACGAAGAAATACTATAAGTTTTAGTGTTCTCCGCAGGCCCAAACGGTGCGGGACATCAACGACCTTCAGTCTCAAGGTGACGATGTTTTTCACTGTCGGTCAAAAGAAGACAAGGCTTTGAGTTTGCGACGTCTCTAATGTGCAGGATGGCTTAGAGTATTCCTTTCACTTTTTCAAAAGACTTTTGGGCCATGAATTCAAACCAATCTCAAGCTCAATGGATTCTAGAACGCGGCCATGTTGATCCTGCG
>JARGOJ010000347.1:0-7211 GCA_029210225.1 Planctomycetota bacterium | reverse complement strand
TTGACCAACAGCCTGAGATTGACTTGTGTGAATTGCTTGTGCAGCGGGGCCATCTTTCTTCAGATCAAGCCAACTTCATTCAAACTCACAGTGCTGCCAGGTCTTCTGAATTCATAGCCCGTGTTGTCACTCCGCCGAGCATGTCGTCCGGCAGTTATGCCGATTACGACGCGACTGACTACCGTTTTCAACATCCCGAATACGAGGTGATTGGTGAGTTGGGTCGTGGTGGTATTAGCGCGGCGATCCTAGTGAAAGACGGTCGGGATGTGACAATCCGGAGGTCTTCTGTGAGGAACTACGCTGGCGATGGCTTGTTCTTGGAAGACAATGACCCAAAGGATGGGGTTAAGCTTCCCTGTACTAATGTGAAGGTTCTTGCATCGGAATTCAGTAACAGTGGACGAAATGGCGCGAACATCCAGAAAGGTAAGTTCTTTGCCGAGGATTGTAAATTCTCTGGGAACAAAGAGTGGGACTGTTTGGCATCATGCTTGGGGATATTGAATGTGTCCGAGCCGAGATTCTAAAGAATCAAGCTCATGGAGTTCACTTGGTTTCTAAGACCCGAGCGCGACTTCTGGAACCCACGATCAAAGAGAATAAGCTCGGCGTAAGTGCAATTGTTGAGGGCTCGATTCTAAGTATCGACGGTCGCATCGTGAAGTGATTCAGCGACCTGAGTCAAAGTCCCGCGTTGACTATCGAGCTTGGATAGATACTGGACCTTGGTGAATCATCACGGTTGCGGATTATTGCGCGGAATAATTGAATTCACTCTTTGAGAGAGATGTGTCAAGGTCGTCTCTTTACCCGGTTTTATAAGGCTTAGATCTCAAGCTAAGGTTCTTGGCATATCATGTGCTTTGTCGTTCGGGCATTTTCGGATGAGGAGCGTTGCTGTGAAGACGATCATTGAACCATTTCGAATTAAGTCTATTGAACCCATTCGGATGACGACAGAGGAAGAGCGTCGTCAATATCTAAAGGACGCGCATTACAATTTATTCCTGCTCCAGAGCAAAGATGTCATTATTGATTTATTGACGGATAGTGGTACCGGGGCCATGAGCACTGAGCAGTGGGCCGCGATCATGCGGGGTGATGAGTCTTATGCCGGGAGTCCCTCTTTTACTCGTTTTGAGGAGACAGTTCGAGATATAACTGGTTTTCGGCATATTCTCCCAACCCATCAGGGTCGGGCCGCAGAGCATCTCTTATTTAAAGTCTTATGCCAATCAGGGCAGACAGTGCCGAATAACACGCACTTCGATACAACGAGAGCAAACGTTGAATATACCGGGGCTCGTGCGTTGAACCTCCCCGTCAAAGAGACCTTTGATACAAGCAGCAAGCATCCATTCAAAGGAAACATGGATTTGAATGCGCTGGCGCAGCTTATCGAAGACCTCGGGGGCGACAAAATTCCACTGGTCATGTTGACATTGACGAACAACTCTGGGGGTGGTCAACCAGTGTCTATGGCAAACATTAGAAGTGTCAGTGAGATTTGCAAAGCAAAGAAGATTCCACTGTTTTTGGATGCTTGCCGTTTCGCCGAGAACAGTTGGTTCATTAAGGAGAGAGAGGCCGGTTACAGCGATAAGACTCCAAAAGAGATCGCCAGAGAGTTCTTCTCATATTCCGACGGCTGCACGATGAGCGCTAAGAAAGATGGGCTGAGCAATATTGGTGGATTCCTTGCCCTAAATGATAGTGAATTGGCGAGTCGTGCGGAAGAATTTTTGCTGTTAATGGAGGGCTTCCCGACCTATGGAGGATTGGCGGGGCGAGACTTGGAAGCCGTGGCGCAGGGCCTCAAGGAGGTGCTTGAGGAAGACTACTTGAACTATCGTATTGCTACGATGACTTATCTTGCGGATCGATTGGAGGCGAGAGGTATTCCCGTTGTCACGCCTGCGGGGGGGCACGCCGTCTATCTGGACGGCTTAAAGTTCTTGCCACACATTCCGCCCCATCAATTCCCGGCGCAGGCGCTCGCATGTGAGTTGTACATTCATGGTGGTGTCCGAAGCGTTGAGATTGGTTCTCTGATGTTTGGCCGGCCCGACCCAGAGAGCGGCGAAGAGATACCGGCCGGTCAGGATTTGGTGAGGCTTACCTTTCCGCGACGGGTCTACACTCAAAGCCATGTCGATTATGTTCTTGAGGTCATCGAAGAAGTTTATGCCCGGCGCTCTGAGATAGCGGGCTGTCAAATTTCCAAGCAAAAGAAGATCTTGAGGGCCTTCTCAGCCCACTTGGAGAGGATAACCGCCCCAAGTCACTGAGCGGAGAACTGTCTCTGGAGTCGAGTCCTTCACAAAGGACCCATTGAACGCTTTTGGGGGCATCTCAATCGTAGTACGTGCGGAGGTAGAATCGTCGATCCGCGACTTTGACGAGACTCATATGAAAGTGCGTGGCTCGCGACATAGCCGAGGTCCCATAACACTTTGCAGGAACCTGGAAATGCCAATTGAGGACCTTATTCAGCGCCTCAGAAAAGTATGCTCCTAGACCTCCCCAACTACTGCCCGAGCCGCGAATTGTGGGCCAAAAGCCTGGAAAGCTTGAGGGCCTCGTTGCCACAAAGGGCTCTCGATGACAGGACTCGTCAATGTGTCCTAAGAATGCCTCGGCATCTCGGGGGGGGACTCCAAAGAGTGGGTGAAAACCGCTTTTAGAATGGGCGTAGACTCGTTGGAGCCCCAGCAACAAGCCGGCTTCATCGCCCTCTGTAGAGAGAGGGGGAGCCGGAAGCATTTCATAGGTCCAGGCATAGTTCCCGTCTTCAAAGCAGTGATTGACCATGTCAGAGACGGCGCTTAGGAACGGAGTTGTGAGGCTCTCTATGTCCTGCTTGGAGCGCTCCCACTCGCCTTTGTAGACTTGATAGAGGATATCAACGAATATTTCGCAAAACTCAAGACAGGGCTCCCAAATCGACTGAGAGGGATTCCTCTGATTTATCGAACGCGGAAACTCGGGGGCCTGGGGATTCGGAGAGTGACTCAGTCGAGACCTTATGAGCTTGGAAAAGTCTGGAGGCGTGGTGCTAGCGAAGGAGTCGTCCCAGAGGCGAACAAGCATGCCTGGTGCTGTTCGCTGGGACTCTAACTCAGGATCGCTGTAGTGATATTCGACGCAGTCGACGAGGACCTTCGCCATTCCTGAAAGGAAAAGGACAAAGGCTTCGAGGGCCTGATCAAACTCCTTTTGAGGAATGCGTTGTGTGGTGTTTGCGAGACGCTGTTGAAGCTCAAGGTTCTTGGGGTCCAGGTCTAAGGCCCGCTTCAGCTTTTCAAATTCGCGATCCACGGGTTAACCTCGGTAAAAATTGACGGCTGTTCGAAACAATTGACTAGGCGATTAGGAGGCCGTCGTAAGTCATCATTGTATCAACGACGGCTGCGATGACTGAGGGATCGATAAACACTGTTGTTGGTAAGCGTTGATTGTCCGTGCTGTTTTGGAGTTCTTTAAAGTGCCGACGAATGTCTTCGGTCATCGCGTGGCCGTCTGGATCGACGAACTCTTTGAGGCCTGTGAGCCACCAGTCTCTATGTTCCAGAATTTGTTCCACAGCAAAGTTTAACTCCCCACCCAATATTGCATAGATCGCGAGATAGTCGAGGGCGTGCTCCCCCCAATGGGCTGTACGAGATTTGTGTCGCTGGCTGACCGGAGATAAAAAACGATTGATCCATTCCTTTAAGAGGGCTCTATCAGCGGCGTCGAAGTCACCGTGCGGAGAGAGGTGGAGGAAGAAGAACGCATGATCATGCTCACAATCTAGGGAGTGACGACTACTGAGAACGGTGAGATCACCGACGAAGGCTGGAAAGTCTTTCCAGTCACCAATGAGACCCCAACGATTATTGGAGACGAAGGACCTCAGTAGATCGGTTTGCAAATAGAGTTCTGTAGAATTGCAAAGTTGCATAATTTCTTCGTGCTTGGCATCAAAGGCACAATAATCCAAGGTAGAAGGCTTGGGGAATCGTCTTGAAAAATGGGCTAAGAGTCGTCGGTCTAGATCGTCAAGTTCCATGTCTAACCGTTTCCGAGGTCATGATTGTTGAGATCCAGGAGAAACAAAAGTCGACGTCGTTCCTAGATGGCGAGCGCGATTTTGGGTTGATGCCTGATCGCGACTCGCGAACTTTGTTGAATTAGCCTGAAATCCGATCAGGATTGATCTGATGAATGATGACTGAGTTCCCGCTTGGATCTTTGATAAAGGCCATTTTGCAGACGCCGCTGTCCATGATGTCCTCTTGCTCGAAGGTGGTGCCGGCTTCTTTTAGACGAGCGACCTCGGCTTCAATGTCGTCGGTTTCTAACGCGAAGCAGGGGAGGGTGTCTTCGGGAGACATCTGCTCGATGGCGATGGTCTTGCCGTCGGGACCTTCAAATTCAAGCCACTTTCCGTGATAGTCGTTGGCCAACTTGAGCCCCAAGGTTTCGCCATAAAATTTCTTGTCGGCTTCAATATCTTTTGAGCGGTGGCGAACGAATGCAATTTTCTTAATCATGGTCTGTGTCCTTGATTTCTATGATTTATCGAAGTGAGTTTTAGGGGAGCCTAACACAAAGCGTGGAGTCTATCTAGTCGCCCTAACGAAACTCAAACATGGGAGGCCTGGAATCCTAGTTGTGGCCCTCAAAAATTTGGCTCCTGAGGAGCAGAATTATTGCTATTTGGGGAATGAACTAAGATCTCGTTGATAAATGATAAATGGGGTCGGGTCTTCGTCCACACGGCGAAAGATTTGGAACTGTGCTTTTTTCAGAACAGCTTGGGACGCAAGATGGTCCTCATCGACGCTCGCCCACAATTGCTCTAGACCGAGCCGCACAGCTTTTTTTAGTAACTCCAGAGCGATCAGTGTTGCGAAGCCTTGGCCCTCCGTCGATTGGCTGACCATAAATAAAATTTCAGGGCTTGTGGCCTCTCCTGTCTCGACAATCGCGCCGTGGCCCACGGGTGCGTCATTGTGAAGGGCAAGCCAGGCGGAATGGCTCCGAGCCTGCCCTGGGAGAAGACTTTGGAACAACGATTCGGCGGCGCTATCACTAAGCGCTCCATCCATAAACCGCATTCGATCTTGGTTTTTGACCAGGCCTAGAAAGAAAGACCGATCCGAGGATTGATAAGGGCGAAGTTCAATGGACTTTGGCATGTGTCACCGAATGATCCCTGCCGATTGGGCGGTTCGCCACCAATTAAGCTTGGCGGCGGACCATTTCATTGATCCAGATCGGGGCAAAGGGAGAGGTGCAACCTTTTGACGTTGGGAAATCTTTATAGACGCCGAGGGTCTCACCAATCTTGAGGGCTCGCTGACGGAGTTTGGGGGCGTTAATACCAATCTCTACCAGGGCGAAGTTCATAGTCCATTGCTCTAGTGGCGGCGCCGGAACAAGCTCCTTCTCAATTCGATCAAGGATTTTCTTGAGATCCAAGCCTTCTGGATTCTTCGCGATCCGTTCCGCGGTGAGGCTCCAGCCAGCGCGGGCCGACATAGGACAGCTTGCGTTCATCCACTTTTGGCGCAGGGCTTCTTTGTCGCTATGCTTCTTAATAATGTAAGAGATAAACCAGTCCGCGATGCGGTCAAAAGCCATCGATTGAACCATGTCATCGATCTCGGCCATTGAGAGGGTCGCGCCATCAAGAATGAGAATGGCTAGGAATCGTGCGTCAATGTTCTCTGTTTTCCACAGGGCTAAGCCCAATTCATGGTCAGTTTTAATCGACTTCGCGATCTTGCGGATATCTCCAAGCTTGACCCCGTATTGTTTATCGTGGGCCCCACGCTTGCGGTTTTGCTTTCGAACTTGCTCCGTTCCCAGACCTTCCAGTTCACTGAGGATCTCCTTGGAGCTTTGCCTTGGCGTTTTAGTAGTCGCGTTTTTTTTAGTGGCGGACTTCTTGGTTGTCTTCTTCACTGAAGGCTTTTTGACCGTCAGTTTCTTCTTCGAAGCCGTTTTCTTTGGCGCCATGGTTCCTCCCAACGTGCAATTGCAGGCTCATGGTAAGGGAGATATTGGCGGAGCGCAAGAAAGTCTACTTGGCAACTTTAAGTTCAAATTGGTGATGATCAAACTTGCGATCATTGATTGTCAGAAAGTCGTTGAGAGCTCGGCAAAACACGAAGCCCAGGCGTTCAATAAGGACTATGCTTCGCTGGTTGTTCTCTAGGCAGATAGCAATGAGTTTTTTAATTCCAAGGTGCTCCCTTCCATGATCGATCATCGCTTCCGCAGCCTCTCGGGCCAATCCCTGTCCTTCAAGCGATCCATCAATCTGAAAACCGATTTCGGCGCTTTTTCGTTTTCGAATAGCGAACAACGCGCAAGTGCCAACAATAGGACCCTCAGGATCGGATTTAAGCCTCAATAAAACGCGCAGGGATTGACCGGCAATCAGCTCCTTGTGATCTCTCTCTATGGCTTGTCTGCACTCATGCTCACTGTCGAAGCCGTCTGGCCAATCAGGTCTCCAAGGCTCCAGGCGGGAACGGTTTCGTCTGAGGAAACTCGCGAATTCGTACGCGTCAGGGCTCTTGCCCGGCGACATGATTAAGCGCTCTGTGACGATTCGGATGTCAGCACTCATGAGAGGATTCCCTCGTTTTTCTTTCGCGGTGTGTTTCGTGCCGCATTGTCGTTTGCCACAAATCTTTTGACGCGCCAGAAACAGCAGCAAGGCTGAGAAGCTTCTGGCCTTTGTGATGGTGAGAGCAGCACTTATCCGACTCGATAGATCTTCGGTTTTGATAAATGCCCGGGACCCTTCATTATGCGTCTTTGCGATGGCTTCTCGACGCCGATTATGTGAAACCTACGTTGTCGAGAGCCCATGACTTGACTATAAAAGAGATTCACAAGGTGAAAATTTGAGCGCTGAAAAATGCCTCATCGTGACGCCTTGCTTCCCACGGTCATACTGAATCACCGTTTCGCCTTCATCAATGTTGTTCAACGCTTCGATACAGAGGGCTTGAGTTTTGTTTTGAAGCTTTTTTACAGACTTTCTTTTCTTCTTAAACTCTTTTGTTTGAATGTATTATGACGATTCTTCGATCATTGATTTGTTTGGTTTTTATTGGGGTTGATCTTTTTGTGTTTTTTGACGTCTAACGGTCAAATCGTGGAGTGATTAAGTGATCGATTCACGAGTTAGAACTCTGTTTGAAACTTAC
>JARGOJ010000346.1 GCA_029210225.1 Planctomycetota bacterium | reverse complement strand
TAGTATTAAATTGAGACAGGAGGATTTCGCGGGGGCTCTAAAGAGCTACCAACACTGGTCCATTATTTTTCGTGACCTGTCCAAAAGAGATCCCTCCAATGCCCAGGCTCAGCGGAGCTTGTCCATTTCATTGGAGAAAATTGGAGACGTTAAAACGCGCCAGGGCGATCTCAAAGCAGCCGTTAAATACTACCAGCAGAGTCTTGCTATTCGATCAAAACTAGCCAAAGAGAATCCCTCCAATCCTCAGATTCAGAGGGACTTATCCGCGTCACTGGAAACAATTGGAAACATTAAACAGAGCCAGGATGATTTCGCGGGAGCCCTCAAGAATTACCAGCGAAGTTTTAACATTCGATCGCAGCTCGCCAAAGCGAACCCTTCCAATGCCCAGGCCCAGCGAGGTCTATCTATTTCATTGGAAAGAATAGGAGATGTTAAAAAGAGTCAAGGCAATCTCAAGGGCGCTTTGGATGACTATAAGCGCTGTCTAAACATTGTTCGGGTCTTGGTTAAGGCCGACCCATCCAATGTCCAAACTCAGAGGGATTTGTCTGTTTCATTGGAGAAAGTGGGCGACGCTTATAAGAGCTTGGGGGAGTTCACGGACGCCTTCAAAAACTATCGGGAAAGCCTCGCTATCAATCGAGCTTTGGCCAAGTCAGATCCCTCCAATGCTCAGGCCCAGCGAGACTTGTCTGTCTCACTCTTCCGTTTAGCCAATGCCTTGAAAGAAGTGGGACGCCTGAAAGAGGCTATCAATGACCTTCAGTTGGCTGTCGAGAACTTTCAAAAGTTAAGTGAGAGAGTTGAATCGAAGCGTATGAAGAGGGAATTGGTTTACTTGAAGAATTTACTCGGGAAGTGGAAGAAGGAGGCGGAAGGACCAAAGAACTAAAGGGCTAGAAATAAAGAGAGGACGTGAAATCGCTGAGGATCGCGTCCATCCATTTAGCAACAGTCTTACCTGGTCATAAAGACAGAGCCAGAGCCGTAGACTTTCACTTCCGGATTTTGCTTGCCGCCAGCGGCGGCGGCCAATTTAGGAACGTTCACTGTGAGGTAATCCTTGATCTCCTCGGAGCTGACCTTTCCGTCATTGTTGTTGTCCGCATCTCCCGATAATCCTTGAATTAACGACACTGTAAAAACTCCCTGGCCGTAGTTTTCATCTTCGACTGAGAATTGATTGGCTCCCGCTGAGGACATGACGATCGATAGTTGTTCTGAACTCTTTGCTTTGGCACTTCTTTGCGGAGCCACTGTGACTCCTCCAATGCCCCGGAAATTCTTGACTCCGCCTGAGTGGCAAGCATCTAGAATCATGACCTTGTTGCCTGCTTGAACGTCTTTCCAATAACTGCGAAGAACAGTCTCCGATAAAGCAGTCTGCCTCAATGAGTCGAGCTTTGTATCGGCGCAGGCTAGGTAGGTTTGACGGGCATCTTTGAAGCCGTGGCCGGCAAAGTAAAGGATGGCCATGTCTTCCTGGCCGTTCGCCTTCTTGATTAAGTGCTCTGATAGAGCCTTTTCGATATTGATACGAGTCGCGTTTTTGCCAAGAAGAAGCTCGACTCTGTCTTGAGACGATCGACTCTTCTTACTGAGCTTGAAGAACTTAGTTACTGACCGAGCATCGGCCTCGGCAAATCTCAACTTTGGGATTGTTTTATCAGCGTAGTCATTGATCCCGACAATTAATACGAAGGTCCTGGTCGGGCTTTTAATGGACGACTCCGTCTTTCCGATAACCTTAGGGGTCGGAGTGGATTGGGCCTTTTTTATGAGCTTCTGAGGAGGCTTGCGTGACGGGTCGTTTTTATAAATTTCATTGCAGACTGTTTGGTAGAATTCCGGGTCATCAATATAGTCAGTGATCACATCTCGTATATTTGCATACATTGATTCTAGATCCAAGACTGCGACGACTCGGGCCGCAGACTCAACGGACTTTTCGTAATTGGATTCATCGCGATTGTTTTTTAGAGAGTAGATGACTTTGGGGGGACCATTGATAAGCTCTTTTATGTCGCCTGTTAATTGAATATCACTCTCTCCAATCTTATAACCGGCATTCTTCAATTCTATTTCGAGAGCTTGTTGAAAGACATCCGCCACATTTTTAGTTAAAAAGATATTCGCTCTGAGTTGGTTTGGCCCGAGTCCTACTGAATATTTAAACGGCTGAACATCAATCGTGAAGGATTGTTCCACTTGAGTGCTAGCAGCTTTTCTCGTTGAGTAATCTAGATTATGGGTGACACAGCCCGATGAAAACGCGAGCACAGTTCCAATTAAGACTCCAATAGGCGATATTAATTTCTTCATGGTCGATCATCCAACTTTGAGATTTTCTTGCGCTCTTACTTGGTCAGAATAGAGAGCCAGCGCTGTATATTATCACTTCTAAACTTGCCTGCCATGAACAAGCACGAATCAACAGTGCGGCTCAATCTTCGCTATCATAATAAGTCGTGATCCGAACTCCCAAGAGCTCAGATTCTCCATTCCCTCAATCAAACAAGCTCAATTGCCGCCCTTCTCCTGAGCGCCGGAATGTATCTCTAGGGCGGGGCCAGTCTTCACTAAATCCGAGGCGCCGGGATGTAATTCGGAACAGATTCTTAATTGTCTCGTAGCGCTTGCCCTGACCAGACATTCGCTGCCCGGTCTTGCCGCTGAGATGGCCCCCGCGACTCTCATCTAAATAGCGCATGACCTTCTTGGCGTGATTGGGGAAGGCGGCTTCCAACCTCGATTGAAAAACAGCCTCGACAGATCCGGGTAAGCGCAACAACGCGAAGTTGACCGCGCTTGCTCCGGCCTCTTTGACGGCTTTTAACAGCGCTGGGATCTCGGTGTCGTTCAAGCCCGGGATTAGCGGCGCCATGAGCACTCCGACCCTTAGACCGGCCTCTGTGAGGGTCTTGATCGTTTGAATACGTCGGCTGGGACTGGGAGCGCCAGGGTCCATCTTCCGCGCCTTATCGTCGTCTATGAAGGCCAGGCTGATCATGACGTCGCAGTAGGCGAGGCGATGCAAGTCTTTGAGAAGGTCGATATCCCTCTCTATCAAGGCGCCCTTTGTGATAATCGAGACGGGGTTGCGATACTCCAGGCAGACTTCCAGGCAGGCTCGGGTCAACTTATACGTGGCCTCGATGGGCTGATAGCAATCGGTGATGCCCGAGAAGTTGATCAGCTCCCCCTGCCAGGACTTCTTCTTGAAGGCCGCTTTGAGCAGCTCCGCGGCCCGCCTTTTGATGGTGATCTTGGTGTCGAAGTCCGTGCCGGCGCCAAAGCCGAGATACTCATGGCTTGGTCGGGCGTAGCAATAGTTGCAAGCGTGGGTGCAGCCGCGATATGGATTGATGCTCCAGCGAAAGGGGATATCGGGACTCTCGTTCTTACTTAAAATCGAACGAGAATTGTCCTCGAAGATCTCAAACTTCACTGGAGGCGGCGGAATATCGTCGAGCCAGACGTGCTCATGACTGCTCCACGGGTTTGGGGGATTCGATACTGGTTTCAAGCTCATCATTTCCTCCCCCAAAGCAGTTACAATAGACGCTGGAGCAGCGATCGCGATGATGAAATTAAAACATGAATTGGACAATCGGCGCTTAACGGTGATCCTCAGAGGAGACATCGAAGGGTCGCGATGTGCCTGTCTTGAGCATTTCTGGGATCGACACGTGGACAAGGATGGCTATGATCAAGCGATCTTTGATATGACCGAGGTCGATAGCATCGACGCCATAGGAATCGCCAAACTCGTCACCCTGCTGAAACGACTTCTCAAACGCCCCGTCTCTCTAACCCTCGATTCAGCCCCGCAGTTTCTCGCTCATACGCTCTACAAAACCGCCTTGTTAGAAGACCCAAAACGTCTGAATCTATTGAACGAAATCACGGAGGAACCTTATGCCGGCTGAAAACGCCCGATCCCAACCCATTCTCGTCGCTGTCAGCAAAGGCGTCGCCTCTGTTCCTGCAGCCCGTTATGGATCGGCACTAGCCAAGCGTCTCGGACGAGGTCTCGGACTCTTCCACGTCTCCGAATACGCCCCCCCAGACCTCCTCAAGCTCAAAGCAAGCCGCACCGGAGAGCTCGAACTCGCACGGAAAGCCGCCGAGTCGAACATCGATCAAGTCCGCGAAGCCCTCGCGGGACAAGACTTCGAAGAGACCATCCGCCTCGGGGATATTAGTGACGAAACCAAAACCGTCAGCACCGGCGAGTCCGCGCCTTTCCTCATCGTCGTCGGCCGACGCAAGCTCGGCATGGTCTCCCGTTTCATCCTCGGCCACGTCAGCCTAAAAATTGTCCAAGCCTCCGAAGTCCCCGTCATCATTGTCCCCCCCTCCATCGAAGACTGCGGCGAAGGACCCGTCGTCATCGCCACAGACCTGACCATCGAATCAAAGGCTGCTCTCGAAGCCGCCAAACTCGTGGCTGGAGACCGAGAGCTTGTCGTTCTTCATGTTAAAGAAGTCGAGGATTGGGCCAAAGAACGCCTCCAAGTCTGGACCGACGAGCTCAAAGAGAGTGGCGCCAACGCCCGCTCAAGGGTCGAAGAAGGCAAGCCCCTCACTGTCCTCCCCAAAGTCGTCACCGAAGAGAAAGCAAGCCTCCTCGTCGTCGCCACCCGAGACCGCTCCGCCCTCGAAAAACTCTTCGCTGGCGGGAGTCTGACCAAAGGACTCATCAAGGACCTGCGCTGCCCCGTGCTCGTGGTGAAGGCGTCTTGATAATATTCTGACAGGTGGCAGCGCAAATCCACAGAAGGGCAGACACAGGGTCTGCCCCTACGGGGTTTTCGCGTTGCTATGGGCTGTGGGTTATATGAATGGCCATGTAGGGGCGGTCCTGTGTGACCGCCCGGGATTGGATTTGTTATGACCCTGACGAAGAATCAATGCGATTGAACAAGGAATGGCCCACTCTTCGCTTAATTGTCTTTCAGCTTCTTGCGGCTAAACATCCCTGTGATGCGCTTTGACATTTTGCGCCAGCTCGCCTGGGGAGGAGCGTCCAAGGCTTCGACGAACTCTTTGGCGCTCTGAAAGCGAGACCGGGGATCGTAGCTCAAGGCACGGTGCAAGACGGCTTGAAACTGGGGCTCGACTTCTTTGACCAAGACCCCCATGGGGATGTTCTTGCTAAGTTCGTCGTGGAGCACCTTGCTGGTTAAGAGCTGAAAGAAGATGGCTCCCATGGCATAGATATCGGCGGTCAGGTCAATGGGTTGGCCCTCAGCCTGCTCTGGAGGTCGATAGGAGGGGTCTCCGACGACGGTCATGCTGCCTTCCCGTCCAACGACTGAGAAGCCAGTCAACTTAGGGATGGAGTTGGCGGTCATGTAAATTGTTTGAGGACGGAGATTGCGGTGAACCAAGCCTTTGTCGTGGAGAAAAGCGAGGCCCTCAGCGATGCCCTTCATGATGTCCTTAATTTTATCTTCCGGAGGTCTTCGACCGCTGGCGAGGTATTGGGCCAGGTGATCGCCGCTGGCGAGGTCCATGGTGAAGAACGGAATGCCTTCGACTTCTCCAGCGAGGACTACAGAGATGATGTTGGCGTGGCTCATTCCGGCGAGGGTTTGGGCTTCCCGGCGAAAGCGTTCGAGAATAGAGTGCCGAGCGCTGTGGGCTCGCTTGAGTAGACAGGTGCGGTTCTGACCTGTCCGCACGGCTCGCCAGACGACCCCTGTGCCATCCCGATCAAGCTCTTCGATCAACTCAAAGTCGCCGAAGATGCCGCCTTGAGATTCTTCTTCCGCGTCAGGTTTGTAGGCGGGGAGCTCATCGGAGCTGATGTCGTTGACGTCGTCGTCTTCTGGATCTTGTGTTGAGGCGAGGCTCTCCGGATCGGGTTCCCAAGGCTTGCCCCAAACGGGGTGAACCTTCTCATCGGCGAGGTCCGATTCAATAGCGGCCAAGGCTTTGGCGAGCTGAGTGGCCGATCCTGGACGGCTCTCGGGTTTCTTTGAGAGGCAAGAAAGAATCAGGTGGTCCAGGTCTTTGGGGAGGCTGGCGCGGATCTCACGAATAGATAGTGGAGGTTCTTCTTGGACGGCGCGGAGGAGCTGGAGCAGGTCTGTGGCTTCAAACGGGGGCATCCCTGTGAGGGCGAAGTAGAGCACGGCGCCGATTCCGTAGACGTCGGTGCGCTTACCAGTCTTGCGGCTTTGCGGGCGAAGTTGCTCTGGGGCCATGTATTGAGGGGTGCCGATCACGTCTCCGAATTGGGTGATGGAGCCGGCTTTTTTGAAGGTGCCATCCCAGGACTCCGACATACTCTCGACCCACTTGGCGACGCCGAGGTCGGTGAGCACGGGGCGGTTGGTGCCTTCTTCGATGAGGACGTTTCTCGGCGTGATATCTCTGTGAATGATGCCTTTGCGGTGCAGGTAGCCAACGGCTTCGGCGACGATGCGACCCATACGGACGGCCCAGAGCGCGGGGGCGCGGCCGCGGTGGTGGGCGGTGTTCTCGAAGTCTTTGCCTCGAATGAACTCCATGGAGTAGTAAGGCAGGTTGTGGAACATCCCGCTGCCGACACACTGAACTAGAGTGGGGTGTTTGATCTTTTCGAGGAGGGAGATCTCTTGTTGGAAACGCTTGAGGTAGGTGGGGTCTTCGAGGTGATTGGGGCGGAGGATCTTGAAGGCGACTTCTTGGTCGTCATCTTCTTTCTTGGCTTGAAAAATAAGCCCTGAGGCTCCTTTCGAGACAAGTTTTTGGAGTTTGAAGCCGCTGATAGATTTGCCTTCGATAGATTTTTCCCCAGCGAGGGTATCGAGGTCTTGGTTTGTGATGCGTCGCTTGCTTTGTGGCGACTCTTGTTCAGGGCTATTTTCTGTCATTTTTGCCTATTGGGCTCCCATGGATTGCAAATCCCCCAGGGCATACTTATTTACTTATTTAGATCCTAGCATGTCTCGAAAGAGGACACCAATATGGAAGGCCATTAACCTCCCTCGTAGCTCTTGATGAAGTCGATGATGATCTTGCCAAATTGTTTGAGTTTGGCCGGGCCAACCCCAGGGAGACCAGATAGTTCGTTACGGGTGCGAGGATGAGCTTCGGCGATGGCGCGGAGAGTTCTGTCGGGAAAAACTCGGTAAGGTTCAACATTTCGTTTTTTAGACAGCTTCATTCGGAGTTGGCGAAGCGCTTGGAAGAGGTCTTCGTCTTCTCCCGACCCAAGATGTCTGGCGCGAGACGCTTCAACTCCCTTGCGAGCCGAATTCCTGCGCCGTTTACTCGCTTGATTGCCCGGGACAACCATTTGGATTTGTTCTCGATCGAAGAGGACCTCTCGCCCTAGCTCGGTGATCTCGACCTTCGGATATCGCCCCTGGCTATCCCTGGTCTCCACGACAAGGCGCCGCTTGATGCACTCAGCAAGGAAACCCGACAACGCCGTTTGGCCCCAGTCTTTGAGGAGCCCGTGGGTTGAGAGTTGGTCAAGGCGGTGGTCGCGAATATCTTTGGCGCGGCTGCCTTTGAGGACCTGGACGACCTTGGCCTTGCCAAATTGACCGCGCATTCGGATGACGCAGGACAACATCTTCTTCAAGGCGATGAGCTCTGAATCGGTGAGGGGCCTTGCCTGGGCTGTGCCTGCTCGGGGATTGCAAACGTCGCAGTTGCCGCACTCGACGTTGAATGGTGCCCCAAAGTATTTGAGGATGTAGGCACGGCGGCAGGTCGGGGTGTAAGCAAAATCGATGATCCGTTGAAGCCGCTCCTGGTCTCGCCTTCGGCGCTCTTGAACGACCTCATATTTGACCTGAAGTTCGGGGATCTTGACGACCGGATAGAGCACTGTGACGGAGCGCCCGGCGAAAGGCGCGTGATACTCGATATAGCCACCATCCCGCAAAGTAGGCAGCATGCGGCGCAGTTCGTCGACGGTGGCTCCGGTCGTTTGGACAAGCTCAGGGAGAGGTTCGGAGATGCCTATGTCCAGGCGCTTTCCATAGACCTTCATGAGTTGCCCATAGAGCTTCTGGGATGCGGCGCGGCTGCCCTTCTTGCCGTCTCGCAGCTTGCGAATACGAGCGGGGTTGTCGAGGCGCCCGCCGCGGTCGATATGACCGGCTTCTTCGAGGAGACGTTGGGCGGCGCTTAATGTGCGTTCGCTCTTGGCGTCGGGGATGCGTCGTTTTAAGGCGCCCAAGGTCAATTCATGGCGACCTTCATCGAGCTTGAGCAGCTCACGATAGACGGATTCGACCAGGGCTTT
>JARGOJ010000345.1 GCA_029210225.1 Planctomycetota bacterium | reverse complement strand
GCTGGTGGCGATGATCTTGTTGAGCGTTATGAGCCTGTGGCTTCTTAAACAACCCATGGAGATGCGAAGCTCAGCGATGTAGCGCTGCGTCAGACTGAAAGAGTCTCCAAGACTCGCTCCATGAGGCCACGACGAACTTCGAGGATGATATCGGCGGAGGCGCTTCGGTCTTTGGGGGTTTGGGGATAGACTCGGTTTGTGACGAAGCTCATGGTCAATTCTCGGCTGGGATCTATCCAAAGGAAGGCCCCAGTAAAGCCATCGTGACCAAAGCATCGCTCAGAGAACTTTGTTCCTGGAGCCAGGCGTCCCTTTAGGTTTGTCTTCCAACCGATTCCCCAATGGGCATCTTGAACGAATCCTACGCGTTCTCCAAACGATCGCAACCGCTCAGCTGCCGGCCAATCTTTATGTTGACCCGTTCGTGCGACCTCACCAAAGCGGGCGAGATTGGAGGCCGTCGAGAAGAGCCCCGCGTGCCCTGCGACGTTGCCAAGAAGCCAGGCTTTCGAGTCGTGAACTTGTCCTTGTATTGTCCCTCGCCCAGGAACGTCTTTTCCGGTTGGGGCGCAAGCTTCCGGGTTTGGACAATAGAGTGTCTGACTGAGGCCAAGGGGCTCGGCGACAGCGCGTTTAAAGTAATCTCTTTGAGAACACCCGGAGACCCGTTCAACCATGAGCCCCAAGATGATCATGCCAAGGTCACTGTATTCCGAGTTTGATCCTGGCTGCAGCGCACGACGATGTCTTTCTGTGATGGTACGGGCGGCCCCAATGTAGCTGGGCACACTTGAGAAATCACGGGTGAGCAAGTGATCAATCAAGACCTGGCGAGGAGTACCGGCTTCGAATTCAAATCGCATAGGCCAGGTTGAAGGTAAGCCGGAGCAATGAGCGAGGAGATGTTTCAATTGAGCGTCGCCGAGAAAGTGCTCGGCGAACTCTGGGAAATAGGACTTTAGGGGATCTTCTAAACACAGTTTCTTGGCGGCGATGAGGGCGGCGATGGACGCGGTGGTCGAGACGACTTTCGTGACGCTGGCTATATCGTAGAGAGTGTCTGATGTGACGGCGGCGGAGCTCTCATAGGCGAGTGTTCCGACATTGATGTGGGTGTGGAGTTGCCCTTTGTGATAGGCGGAGAAGCTCGCGCCGGGAAAGACTCTCCGATCAATAGCGTCTTCTAGGAATTCTACGCAGTCTTGTGTCATTTAGAAATGGCTGTCCCTTGCAAACCTAATTGAAACATATAGTAACAGCGATCAGGAGCGAGCTGTGTGGCGAGCCAGCGAAATCCATAGTTCTTCATTGCGTCTTTAAGGTCCGGGAGACCATCGTCCCAAAGACTGATGTCTAGCGGCGCGATTGGCTCAGGGAAGACTTTAGACAGAATGAGAAATGATCCTTTTTGGAGGGCCTTTGATAAATCATCAAGTTTGATGAACGGCTTCTCCGAATTGAGAAACCCTTCGACGACGAGCGCATCAAAATGGGCCTCTCCAAGCTGTGAGTTCGTAACGACGTCCATTGAATTCAGCCCGAGAATCTTTGAAGTCAAGTCTCCCTGCGCTCCCTCTGAGTAGAGCGAACACTGAAAGCCCAAATTCTTTGCCTCCATAGCTAACAGCAGAGAATAGTCACCGCCGAGGAGTACACTGTGAATTGTCGGATTGGCGAGCAGGAGATCGAGGACCCGCTTTCTCATTAAAATGGCGCCGCTGCTCAATTCTCTGAGCCATTCTTGGCCCTTTTCGGGTTCCTCGCTGTCCGTCTCGATGGCCTCATTGAGGGTCTTAAGCAGTTGCCTGCCTTCTAGGACTGCGGGTTCTAGGGGCTGGTCAGTCAGGAGGTTTTGGTAGTGCTCGACGATGCGCTGAGCGTTTCCTGAAAAGGATGGGACTCGGCCTTGGAAGTCCATACTCTTACAAGATTGGTCATAGTCACTGGCTAATTGATCGAGGATTGAGGCGAGGCGCTGACTGTCTCCGGGGGGGAATAGAAAACCTGATCGCCGTTCAAAAACTCGTTCCTGCATGCCACCGATTCGACTTGCGATCACTGGTATTCCCGCCGAGAAGGCTTCGACAATACCGAGCCCGTATGTTTCGTAGCAGAGCGAAGGCAAAACGACAACGTCAATCCGACTCAGTATCTCTGGTAGCT
The DNA here is from genome assembly GCA_029210225.1 of Planctomycetota bacterium. Taxonomy (GTDB): domain Bacteria; phylum Planctomycetota; class J058; order J058; family JARGOJ01; genus JARGOJ01. The sequence goes on along the minus strand of JARGOJ010000345.1, from coordinate 6,110 downwards.
CTGTGCGATCGTAGCGTCCATGGTGGCGATACTTCAATTGACTTTCTTTAATGGCTTTTGCGGTGGCGGTAATAAACTCGGCTCCAACATTGCCATAGGCGGTGAGCTGAATGTCTCCGCTTGTTTCTTTTAATGCATCGAGTAAGACATGAAAACCTTTAATTCGGTTGGCGAAGCCCATGAACGCCACGTGGAGAGGCCCGGTGGGCTGCGCACGTCCGCGAGGGCCGGGTTTTGCGTAATTCACTAAGTCCAGGGCTGGGGGGAGAACGATCAGCTTTGATTTGGGCGCTCCGTAACTCTCGTGGACCAAGCGTGTATTGTGAGAAACCGAGATGATCAGCGCGGCCTCTTTGAGGGTTTGCGTATTGACTTCTAATCGCTTTGTTAAGTGGCGCAGCTCAAAGAAGTCGAGGACCGGGTTCGCCGCTTTACCATGAATGCATTGAAAACACTTATTTTTTGTCGGGCCAGTGCAGGCGCTGCTATTCCCTTCAAAGAGATTGACCGTCGGGCATAGATACCAGAAGTCGTGAAGATGGACGACGTAGGGAATTTGTCGCTCTTTGGCTAGGCTGGGCAGGGACGGTGGGTAACGACTAAGGTGTTGAAAGTGGACAATGTCGGGCTTTTCAGTATCCAGTAATTGTTTGAAATACTGCTCAATGGGGGCGTGCTTCCTCTTCCTCTCTTTTGAGGTCGGGTTGGGAAAGAAATGAAATTGAATTGCGCCTTCTTTCGTTTTCGAGACCTGCCCCCTCAAATGTCTTGGGGCGGTGATATCGAAGGCGAGGACGTGAATTTCGTGATCTTGGCTTAAATACGTCGAGAGGTTTTGAGTGAAGGTCTCGACTCCAGCCCGGGAGCCAGGGGGGTAGGCATGAACGACTTGTAAGATCTTCATGGGGGATCCTAGGTGATGAGCGCCGCACGAATAGGAGACGCGTCGGCCCCTGCTATTTTGAGGGGGAGCGCGAGGAGAGTGTAGAGACCGTCCTCGACGTGATCGAGTATCAAGCCCTCTAAATTGCGAATCCCAGCCCGGGCGATCGCGTTGTGACTGGCGAGGTCCTTATCGGAGAAGGGATCTATTGAGGGTGTATCAATTCCTATGAGCACAACGCCCTGGTCGTGGAGGGCTTCCACTAACTCGGGGGAGAGGCTGTTGAAGTCTTCATTGAATTGATTGGGGTCAGGAAATGACTGTGTTCTAAGCAACACCCGAGGCGCGGCAATAGTCGCGCTGAGATCGTTCGGGTGTATTCTAAGGGCTCGCTCGATATTGACTGTTATGACCTGGCAAGGACCATAATAAGGCTCTAAAGGGCATTCATCGATGGCTTGACCGTCGGCCTTATAGTGATTGGGTGCGTCTGCATGCGCGCCAATGTGGAGGGTGCTTGTCATCGAACTCAGGGTGAGGTTTGCCCCGTCTTTCATATCCAAGCAGACATTCCGTGAAAAGGAAACATCCCCAGGCCACACGGCTGTCTTCGGCTGAATCGTCGGAGAGATATCGATGATGCGACTCATTGGGGGAACTGCGCAATCGCCTTGAATTCAACGGCTATAGGGGTTGGAAGCGCGCTAATCGAGACCGTCGTGCGGGTGGCTTCTATATTTGTGAAATACTCCGCGTAGACCTTGTTGTAAGTGGCGAAGTCGCGATCCATGTCGACCAAAAAGGCCGTCACGTCAATCACGTGATTCAAAGACAAGCCCGCGTCTTCACAGACTCCTTTAATATTCTCAATGACAGCCCGGGTCTGGGCTTCAACATCATAATTGCGTGCTTGGCCATTCGCATCCTTAATCGGACCGCCAGGGATATCGCCGGTGCCCGGTTGCCTGGGACCCATTCCAGAGATGAAGAGCAGATCCCCCACTCTCCGAGCGTGAGGGTAGGCTCCAACAGGGCTTGGGGCTTTTCCAGTCTTGAGAACTGGATTGGCTTTTTTCAAATCTGCCGGAGCCGAGCTTTGAGCGCTCGCTGGGGTTGAGACGGCGGAGCTTTGCTTTGCTAATTCAGACTGACTGGTCAGAACATTGCGGTCGCCTTTGTAGACCTCAACGTTTTCTTCATCGTATTCTTTATCTCCGACCCCAGCGCGAGAGGGGGTCAGGCCAATAACCGCGCCGCCGGTGCCATAGAGCGGAGCGTAGGCATAAACTTGACCGTCGTAGTTGTTGTCCTGACCCATGACGGCGCTCATCCACCACATAGGCTTGAAGTTGACGACTTTTCGAATGCGGATTTGCTTGTGAATTTCTCGGCTTAATTGGGCTACATCTTCAAGGCGTCCGGCAGCGAAGAACTCTAGTAACTTTCGGTTCCATTCGTCGTCTTTCGGGGAGTGAATGCGGTCGTCCTTAGGGTCAATAAAGTCGGTGAAGAGGCGGTTGGACAGGGTCATGACAACGACGACGATGGCCTTCTTCCCTTGCTTCTCCAAGGCTTCACGCGCCGCTTTGCCGAAGACGATGGTCTCGGCGCGGTCGGCGTAGACATTGCTGGAGAGAATGACCGCGGGCTTTTTATTCTCTGGATTGAGCAGCTTCAGGGCGACGACCGATCCGGTATCGATAGGGAAACCGTGATAATTGACCTGGCGCGAATGTAAGCCTCGGCTCTTACTTGTCTTGTCGAGCTCTTCGGCGAGGTCTGTGTCAATTTTAAATTTGTAGGGCATGGAGCCGAGATCGTGAAAGAGCTCGTCGACATGGACCCATTCGGGATTGGGATTGGCTTGAATTTGATGCCCGACAACGCTGGGCCACATTGTGCTGTAAACCAAAATGACGTCGGCGTCGCTGGCTTCTATTTGTTTGCGAGCGTCTTCAAAGCCTTGTCGGAGACGACCCCAACCCTCGTTCTGTTCGGGAACAAGCAAAGGATGAGGAATTCCGGGGACGATATATCCGTGACTGATTGGTGAACTCATTGCTTTGCCTCCGCGGTCTCTGGAATCCAGCCCATAACGGCGTTTCCGGTTCCAATGACGCTGCCGTAACCGTAAAGCTCGGCGGGCATTGTGGGGTAATCGAGGGAGGCCAAAAGCCAGCTTAAGCTTCCGGCGTCGGTTTCGGAGATCGCTTGCTCAATGAACTCCGGCATGATGTCGTGGATCTCCCGGGCGCAACCGCGCTTGGCGAGATCAATGATCTTCATATCCCATAGATATTGTCCGTGGTGATAAATATGCTCTCGGCTCATATCCTCTGGAACTTCGGCTTCCGTGGTGAAGTGGCGGTGTGACAGAGAGCAACTTGAGAGCAGAACGGCGCGCTTACCACTCTTCTCAACGGCGCGGCGGGTGGCTTGGCCTAGCTCGACCATTTTTTCCTGCATGACGTCGACGTTGTAGTAAGAGGTCGAACGATTGGAGGAAATAGAAACTATGGGCTTATCCCAGCTGGGATTGGTCAAATGACTAGAAATGATGGTGCCGTAATCGACGCGGAAGTCCGGGTTGCGCATCATTTTTACGACTAATCCGGCCTCTTTACTCTCGTCGTGAATGGCCTCCGCCAATTCCACGTCGACGTTTAAATCATAGTGAAAACGGAACAGATTTGGAAAGACTGGATCGACGGACAGACTCTTGAAATGAGGCACTCCAAGGAAGTGAGTACCAACATAAGTTTGCCAGTGCGGAGAATGAACGATGATGACATCGTAGTCAATTTTAGAGAGGTCTTTGCGGAGACGCTCGTATCCCCAACGTAAGACTTCCCAGCCACACTCAGCTTTGGGTTCGTTTTGTGGCGGGTTCTCTGCGTAGATTAAGTGGGGAGGATGGGGAGCCAAGAAGCCCGCCACAATCTGTCCTTCAGCCATAATCAATCCCTCTTCGTCAATTCTCTCAGAATGACACTGTTACAGTTTTATGCAGATGTTCCGTGATTCACTAAAGAACTCGAGTGAATAGCGTCCACCTTCACGTCCTACGCCGCTTTCTTTCATGCCCCCAAAGGGGACTCTAAGATCTCGGAGTAACCAGGTATTGACCCAGACCATGCCTGTGTCCAGCTTGGCGCTCACCCGATGGGCGCGGCTTAAATTTTCCGTCCAGACTGAGGCGCAGAGGCCGTAACGAACCCCGTTCGCCATAGCCAGGGCTTCCTCTTCGTCTTTGAATCGATGGACGGAGACGACAGGTCCGAAGATCTCTTCCGTCGCGGCGCGGCAATGGGAACCCAAGCCAGTAATGATCGTTGGGTTTAGGTAGGCTCCGGAGTTTAGCGCGTCTCCGAGATCTGGGCGATTGCCTCCACAAGCAATGGTGCCCCCCTCTTTTCTGCCAAGCTCAATGTACGACTCCACTTTTTCGCGGTGGGCTGTAGAGATGAGCGCTCCGACATCAGTTTTTGGATTGGAGGGATCCCCGACCTTCATTTCTTTTGCCTTCGCGATGAGCGCCGCTTCGAATCTGTCGGCGATGGACTCTTCGACAAGAATCCGCGAACCGCAAAGGCAAATTTGTCCCTGGTTCAAAAAGCCAGCTCGAAGGCTTCCTTCAACGGCGTCGTCGAAGTTCGCATCGGCGAAGACGATGGTGGGGTTTTTACCACCTAACTCAAGGCTGAGTTTTTTGAATTGAGGCGCTGCGGTGGCGGCGACGGCGCGCCCGGTGACGGTTCCCCCAGTGAAGCTAATCAGGGAGACATCCGGATGTTCCACGAGGGCTTGTCCGGCTTCTGCTCCAAGGCCATGAACAATGTTGACGACCCCTGGGGGGATTTCTAACTCGTGAATCAATTGTCCGAGGCGTGCTGCCGTCATTGGGGTCAATTCGCTGGGCTTGGCGACGACTGTGTTTCCCATCGCTAAAGCGGGGGCAATCTTCCAGGTCAGGAGGTAGAGCGGGAGGTTCCATGGAGTAATAAGTCCGGCGACGCCAATGGCTTTCCGAACGGTGTAATTGATGGCCCCAGGCATGCTGTGACAGTCCGTCTTATCGTGACGAATCGCTCCAGCGAAGAAGCGGAAATTTGCGGCTGCTCGGGGTATATCAACGGCGAGGGCGAGCTTGATCGGCTTGCCATTATCCAATGATTCTAACTTCGCGAGCTCGTCTTTGTGAGCGTCAATCTTGTCGGCGATGGCGTCGAGTAGATCGGCCCGTTCAAGCCTCGACCACTGCGACCATTCTCCTCGAAACGCAGTCTTCGCAGCGGAGATCGCCGCCGCCATATCGGCTTTTTGAGATCGAGGAATTCGGGCGATGACCTGACCTCGAGTGGGGCTGGTGTTCTCGATCGTTGCTCCGGCGATGGCGTCGAGTTCTTGGCCTCCAATAAGGTTTTGTATGGTTTTTACGTCGCTCACAGTCGCCTCCCAAAGAGCTGCTCCGGGTCGCGGATGTATTGTCCGTTCTCGTAGTACCACCGGTCAGCGTCGGGGTCCCATTCGTCCCAGGTTGGGATTGTGGCCAGAGTTTCGACGCGGTCGGGAGGAACAATGCCAGGGACGACGAAGGCTTTTTGCCTATGTAAGGGATAAGGATTTCGTAGTTCGAATCCGAGGACTCCTAGGACCGCACGGGCGATATACCAGGTCGCTTGCGGATTCCAGCCATGGGCAATCTTGATCACGATTCCCAGGCCGTCGGGGTAATCGTCGTGAATGACCGATAAACCGAGGAGGCCGTCGGCGCCTTCTTTGGCGACGACCTTACCGCCACAAGCCTTTAGAATTGTGCTGTCCAGACGGTTGAAGCCCCCGATTAAGTCGGGATGGGTCGTCATGGCGTCCCAAATCCAGTCGTCATCTTTAGTGACCGCGAGACCTGCGTATATCTGCGCCAGTTCTCCAACGGTGTTTGAGACGGTGGGCAAATTGCAGCCATCCCGTGAGATGCGCTTGGGTTCCCAGTTGTCGCCGAGATAGCGCCGCAAGACACCGAGATAGGATTGGAAGAGTTCGTGTTGGGGTAGGGTGTAACCGGCGCGGTTCCACCCCTTGAGGCGGCAGCCTCGAAGAACGGCGGCGTGTTCACCGGAGCAACAGTGAAACCAGCGCCGGGCGCGGCGAACCTGACGGCCAAATTGAACAAGGGGCACATCTAAAGGAGTCTGCATGAGACCCCACTCGCTCTCGCTGAGAATAG
>JARGOJ010000344.1 GCA_029210225.1 Planctomycetota bacterium | reverse complement strand
CATGTGGCGCATGGCCTGGTAATCGTCACAGATACCAGCAGCACCGAGGATTTCACGTCCGACTTGAGCGCATCGGCGCGCGCCGGCCACGTTGTTGCGTTTACCAAAAGAGACATGGTAGTGCTTCAATTCACCTTTGTCTTTGAGGCGGCCCATTTGCAGGGCTGTCATCTGACCGTGAGTTAACAAGGTCAGCATCTCAACAAGGTTTTTCTGGACCAGCTGGAACGACGCGATGGGGCGATCGAACTGAGTCCGTGTTTGCGAGTAGCGGAGAGCTTCGTCATAGGTCGCGAGCATAGAGCCGACGCCGCCCCAGGCAATGCCATAGCGAGCATTGGTCAGGCACATCAAGGCGCTCTTGAGCCCCTCCGACTTGGGTAGGATATTCTCTTTAGGGAGCTTCACATCATCGAAGACAAGCTCGCTTGTCACGGACGCTCGCAGAGACATCTTGTTCTTAATTGTGTTGGTGCTAAAGCCTGGCATGCCTTTTTCGACGAGGAAGCCGCGGATGCCTTTTTGACCTTCAGCGAGATCGGTCTTGGCCCAGACAACAGCGACGTCGCTCATGCAGCCATTAGTGATCCAGTATTTACCGCCGGTGAGCAACCAGTGATCGCCCTTATCTTCAGCACGAGTCACCATGCCACCAGGATCGGAGCCGTGGTCCGCTTCGGTGAGGCCAAAGCAACCGATGGCTTCAGCGCTCGCGAGCTTGGGGAGCCACTTGTCTTTTTGCTCTTCGCTACCGAAGGCATAGATCGGATACATCACGAGGGCGCCTTGGACCGAGCAGAAGCTGCGGATACCAGAATCGCCTCGTTCAAGCTCTTGCATCACAAGGCCATAGGCCACGTTGTTAATGCCCGCGCAACCGTATCCTTGAATGTTGGATCCGAGTAAACCCAGCTCACCCATCTCGGGGACGAGATCGGTCGGGAAGGTGCCATCCCGGTGGTGCTTCTCGATCACTGGCAAGACTTTGTCATCAACAAAATCACGGGTTGCATCCCGAATCGCCAGTTCTTCATCGCTAAGTAACGCGTCGACATTTAGAAAATCATGGTTTTGAAAACCCATGGCCACAACCTCACGAATCCTGCAAAGTAGCCTTTGACTTTGCTAGAGGGCTTCGAATATTTGAGCGGGGAGATCCTCACTTGGGTGTCTGTCTAGACTCTCTCACCCCTCTCCATAGAAGGCTCCGAACTATACGGCCCGAGCGGGACTTCGTCAAGATTTGGCTTTGGATGGAGGAGGATGGGGATGGAGCCCTGAATGAGAAGAAGAGTCGAGCGCCAAAGATTTCCCTTTGCCTCCAACTCTTCTCTTAGCCCGCAGGAATCCTGGAGGCTTACTTCTTGTTTTGCTCCCGCTCAAGCGCGGCTTCGACAGATTTCAGCAAGGTTTTCGCCTTGGTGTTGGTCTTCCAAGTCTTGAGAGATTTCCGCGCCATATCTCGCGCTTTGCGCAAATTGCGCTGACGGTTGAATTCGGTTGCGGCTTGAAAATAGGCGTCAGAAAGGAGCTGTTTGGTCTCGGGAATTCTCACCGCGCTGGCCAAACTCTTCATAATCTTGATCGCGTCTTTGAACTCTTTTTTACGCGTGAGGAAGGTCAGATACTCCTTATTAATCTTCACGAGAGAGTCCTTCACTTTTTTGCTCTTCTTATCAGCATAGAAGGCCTTCTTAATGAGCTTGGTCGCCTCTTTGAAGTCCTTCTTGCGCGCCACTTCCTGAGCCTCGTTGTAGTAGCTCTTCGCCACCTTGGCTCCCAAAGCTTCGTCAGAAGGATCAAGCTCCACAGCTTTCGACAAGTCTTCTCGGTAGAGCTCCCACTCTTTAAGCTTCTCGTAACAATCAGCCCGGAGAAGGTAGGCGCGGCGGAAGTTTGGGAAGCGCTTGATAGCTTCGGAGAAGGCGTCGACCCCCGCTTGATAGTCGCGCTTGCCCAATTGCTTGATCCCGTCACCGAAGAAGTTACTCGCGGTGTTGGTCTCACCGAGGCGGCGCTTCGAGACTGCTGGGTCAAAAATGCGGATCTTATCGAAGAAGGCCTCGAGAGAAGCGCGGATCTTATCGGCGTTACCTTCGCTGGATGGTCCGATAGCCTTGACCAAGAGGGTCTTCTTATCGCGACGACAGCTGAAGAAGTAGAAGTCTTTTGACTTCCGCCCACCCTTTTCAAAGCCACGGATGACTCGGTAGGTTGCGTTGACACCATCTCGGGAGCCGTCGCCGTTTTTGACCTCGGTGGATCGACCGCTACTATTCTTTTCGATGGCAGCGATCTCTTTGCGAATCAGCTCTCCTGGGGAGCGACCATCAAGCACCTCGACAGACACAGAGGACGCGCCGTCGGTCGACTTGATGCGAACAGGGCGACGATCGTTGAAGACGTCAACGTCGAACTCCCAGTCCTTGCCTGGCTTGTTGACCGAGTATCCAACGACAAAGTCGAGGTAGTGCTTCGAGCTGACCTCAACAGGTGGAATGAACGAGAAAGACTCACAGGCTTCGACAAGCCAGGACTCAATCTCGAGATAAACGGAGGCGAGACAACCTGCGCGGAGGGTGTATTCAAAACCCTGGTGGAAGAAGCGATACTCCACCACCTGCAGCTTGGGGTCTCGACCAATAGAGTAAGACGTGTAAAAGACGGGTGTTTCAAAGAGCCAACCTTGTTGGATAGGCTTCGCGGCGCCCCGTTGAGAGGCAAAGACCGCAGCGAGCTCCGACTTCACCCGGGTATTCAAGGTCCGTCCCGCAGCCTTAGCATCCTTGGCAGGATCGGGATACTTGCCCTCGAAGGGCTTCACCGAAACATACATGAAGGCGCCTTTTGATTCGTCCTTATGCTTCAAGGTCGCACGAATCGCAGGGTGAACGCTCTTACTGATGGTCCAATTCTTCGGGGCATGGAGAACAAAGCGCCCCTCGAAGTCGAGGAAGCTCCGGCCGTTGCTCTGGTCGGCCCCGGCGCTCGATTTTGCGCCGTCTGTCTTCTTAGGCTCAGGATCGGGCTCATCGTAAATGATCTGAGAAATCTCTTTGCGCTTATAGCGAATCAGTCCATAAGACTTCTTCAAAACGACTTCGTCTTTAAATTCTTCGATGTCTCCCGTCAGCGTCCGACCATCTTTAAGCTTTATGGTCCCCTTTCGGGTTCCCGCCCAGGCGAGCGCCGGTATACAAAGGAACACAATCAATAAAAATAATAGACGCCGCATTAGACTTCCCTCACAACTTGAAACTTCGAGACCTTTGGGCTTATCCCCAAAGCTAGGACCTATATTATAGGAAACGTCCCACTCATGTACTTTCTTCAAAATGGAAAGTACTCAGCCCCCACAAGTCATACAAGAGTTTCCCTTGGTCCAAGTCAAGAGATGACCTTGCAATTATGCGAACACACACCTAACATAAGGGCAGGGATTGGGATCTTCTCTTGCTCGAATCAAATTTATGTTGAAAGCCCCAGTCGAAGAATTTTTCCCCAAAGTCGGGCAAAGACCAAGGCTGGAAAAAGTCGATCTCTCAAGGGACTCTTTTGATCATTCCGAGCCATAGCTCAGGACACCATCATGTCTGAAAGTACACAAAGCGAAAATCCGGACACTAACGCCGAGGCTGAAACAGACGCCCAAGCAAAACCCGAGCCCGGGCGCATCGCTCAGCTCGAAACCGCGCTGGTCAACCAGATCGCCGCTGGTGAGGTCGTAGAGCGCCCCGCCTCCGTCGTCAAAGAGCTGGTCGAGAACGCTCTCGATGCAGGCGCAGACCGACTCTTAGTCGAACTTGAAGAAGGCGGCCGAAGCCTCATCCGAGTCACAGACAACGGCTCGGGCATCCATCCCGAAGACCTGCCCCTCGCCATCTGCAACCACGCCACCTCCAAGATTCGCGAGTTCGACGACCTCTTCGCCATCAGCTCCCTCGGCTTCCGAGGTGAGGCTTTAGCAAGTATCGGCAGCGTCTCCCAATTCAAGATCAGCTCCCGGCAAGAAGACAAAGAAGGCTTCGAGATCGCCATCGACGGCGGCAAGGTCGGCGAAGTCAAAGCTTGTGGAATCCCAACCGGCACACGGGTCGAAGTGCGCAACCTCTTCTTTAATGTCCCCGCCCGTCGCAAGTTCCTCAAGACCAAACGCTCCGAGCTCAATGCCATCACCAATCAATTAACCCGCCTCGCACTCTCCCGCCCCGATGTCTTTCTAACCCTTCGTCACAACAGTAAGCAAGTTCTCAATGTGCCTCCAGCTGACGACCCAAGAGAGCGCATCGCCCGTCTCACAACCCAAGTCGTCGCCGAAGAGCTTCTCCTCATTGGACCCCGCAAAGGCAAGCGCCCCGGCATGGAGCTATGGGGTTATGTCTCGCCTTTCAACATCACAAGGCACGACTCCCGAGGTCAGTATTTCTTCGTCAACAATCGCGCCATCCGCGACCCCCTTCTCCTCTCCACCATCAAAGACTCTTATCTCCATCTCTTACCTCCTCGCCGCCAGCCCTACGTTTTCCTATGGCTGAGCATTGACCCAGGGGATGTCGACGTCAACGTGCACCCCGCTAAGACCGAGGTGCGCTTCCGCTACTCCTCCGATGTCTACGCCCTCATGGTCTCGACAATAAAGATAGCCCTCGCCGACCTCTCTGAAGCTCCCCCGCTCTTACCCTCCCCCCCAAAAGCTAGAGATACCGCTCCTCAGGAGCCCCCGCGTCTGACCACGGAGTTTCAATTTAACAGCAGCAACCCGTCCTCCCACTCCCCCACAACAGGGAGCCCGTCCGGTCACTCAACAAGCCCATCTTATCCCGGCAGCGTAAGCCCCCCCGAGCCCAGCTCCCCGATCCCCTTTGGGGGCTTTGGCAGCCTGCCACCGCCTCCCCCACGACGGTCCGAGAGCACTCAGCAATCCTGGGCTCCGGCGCAACCGAGAGACTTTAGCAATCGCGAGCCCGACTCAAGCTCCCGTCCCCGCCCTTTCGCAGGCCTCTCCTCCGATGCCGAGGCTCGGTCGAATTCTTTGCCCATGGCCGAGCAAAGCCAAAATCAGAGCCGGCCAGGGCTTGAGGATGGTCCTGGGGGCGCGGTCTCCGATGCTGGGCGCTGCGTGCAATTTCACAATTCATTTATCGTTGAAGAAGCCAAAGACGGCCTCAAGATCATCGATCAACATGCCCTCCACGAACGCATTCTCTACGATGAGATTGTCTCCCGCCTCGCCTCCGGACGCCTTGAGACTCAACGCCTGCTCTTCCCCGTCACCACCGAGTTAGAGCCCGGCATGATCATAGCGTTTGATGAGATCGCGCCCATTCTCATGGAACTAGGCTTTGAATTAGAGCGGGAAGAGAAGGACATCGCCATTAAGTCGATTCCCCGCTTTGTGAAGCAACAAAAAGCGCTGCAGATCGTCTTGGACTTGTTGGCAGAGAAGCATCCAAGCTTCGTCGACGACGAGGTCGAAGCCTTAGACAAAGCCGAGCTTAAATCCAAGGCCTTCGCGACCCCCGAGGGCCGAGCCTTGCTTCACACCTTGGCCGCCTCCCTCGCCTGTAAGGCGGCGATTAAGTTTGGCATGACCCTGAGCCAAGATGAAATTGACTCTCTCCTAACCCGGCGCCATGGCATTGAGCGCGCTTATTGCTGTCCTCACGGGCGCCCGACCACCTTGAATTTGCCCATTGGAGAGCTGCGCCGTCGCTTTGGTCGCCCGGGATAAAACGATGAAGCCCGAGACAAAGCGACACTCTTTCGACACAATGTTGGCAGATTCAAAAACTTTGGGCCCGACCCCTCCCATAAAGTGAGAACTCCGTCGTGACTGAAAAGACAACTCAAGGTGGCATGAAGTACTATGTCACAATTCTTCTCGCAGGCCTCATAACAGCTGGCCTGTGGCAATTCCCACCGTACGGCGATTACATACTTTGGCCCTTCACATTGCTGGCCACATGGGTTCACGAAATGGGCCACGGACTCATGGCCGAGCTGCTCACTGACTTCGTTCGCCTTGAGATCTATGAAGATGCGGGGGGTGTCGCTATGACGGCCCAAAGTCAATCGGGCATCGTCAACGGACTGATCGCAGCCGCTGGATTGCTAGGCCCCGCCTTTGCGGGGTCCTTCTTTATTATCTTTGGGCGAAAAGAAAAAACGGCTCGGTATCTGCTCTGGGGCCTTGGCCTTATCATGGGTCTGTCGATCGCCATTTATGTGCGCAATGGATTTGGCGTCTTCGCCGTTGGGAGCTGGGTCGCTGCTCTCTCAGCCATGGCTTTCTTTGCTCCCGATAAGATGTGCTACTTCTTTGTTCAATTCATTGGTCTTCAATTCTGTATTAACAACTTCAAAGACTTCGATTACATGTTCATTGAGAGCTTCCAGCGCCCCGGAGGTGAGGTCATGCTCTCGGACACCGGAGCCATGGCCCAAAACCTCTTCTTGCCCTATTGGGTTTGGGGCTCTTTAGTGGCGGGGTCCTCAATTCTCATGCTCATTGGTTCACTCTATATTGCCAATCGCAAAGGTCAGACGAAGTCCGGAGCCTCCGAATGAATGTCCAAAGCAACGACAGCAAACTCTACTGGGCCATGATCGCCGGGGCTATCCTCGTCACGGTCGGTCTTTGGCGCGTCCCTTATGGCGACTTCATCCTCTGGCCCTTTACCATTCTCGGCACCTGGGTTCACGAGATGGGCCACGGCCTCATGGCGAAGCTCTGGGGTCACGAATTTATGCATTTGGAGATTTACAGCAACGGCGGCGGAGTCGCCTTTCACAGGGGCAGCAGCGGACGCATTGGACGAGCCATGATCGCGGCCGCCGGATTGCTTGGACCGGCTTTCGCTGGCTCTTTGCTCATTCTCTTTGGCCGAAAAGAGAAGAGCGCACGGAGAATACTGCAGGTACTCGGGGCCATCATGGCTCTATCAGTGATCCTCTATGTGGCTAAGACCTGGTATGGCTACGTCATGATTTCTCTCTGGTCCGCTGTTCTCTTCGGCGCTGCGGCCTTTGCCTCAGACAAAATCTGCTACTTCTTTGTGCAGTTCCTCGGTGTTCAATTCTGCATTAACAATTACAAAGACTTCAATTATATGTTCAGCAAAGGCTTTTACCGAGGCGGAGTCTGGATGACATCAGACACCGGAAGCATCGCAGAGAACCTCTTCCTACCCTATTGGTTTTGGGGCGCCTTAATTGCTTTAAGCTCTGTGGCTATGTTGGGGGGCGCCTTATGGTTTGCCAACTCCAGCGGAGACCGTCCCGGCGCCGCGCCGAAGAAGTTAAGCCCTAAAAAAGTCGACGACATCCTCAGCGAACTCTCATAATTGGAGCCTCCCCTATTCTATGACTGAATTAGACCTGAGCCTTTATTTTAAAAGGGTTGGCTTTGATGCGGCTGCCAAAGTCGACTTTGAGACTCTTCGCCAGTTACACCTTGGTCATATTCTAAACATCCCCTTTGAAAACTTCGACGTGCTCTTTGGCAAGCCCCCAAAGTTGGGCCCCCAGTCCACTTTCAAGAAGCTCGTCGTGAACAATAGAGGCGGCTATTGCTTTGAGATGAATGGTCTCTTCAAGGCCGTGCTCGATCAATTAGGGTTTTCCACGAAAGCCCATGTTGCCCGTGTTCTCATGGGTTCTGCGCCTGTGGAGACAAAGCCTCAAACTCACAAGGTGCTCACCGTCGAGCTTGATGGCCAGACGTACTTCGCCGATGTTGGATTTGGCGGCGGAGGTTTGCTGGAGCCTATTTTATTGGAAGAGGGAATTGAGCATCGTCAATCGGATGAGTCAATTCGCCTTGAGTTTGAGGATGGCCGCTACTTCTTGCAAACCGGTATTCAAGGTCAGTGGATCAATACTTATTGCTTCACTTTAGCAGAGTGTTTCCCCATTGATTTCGTCGTGGCGAATCATTACACGGCGACCCATCCTGATTCGAAGTTTACCAAGCAGGTCGTTTGTAATCGTCGGACGAGGGATGGCGGTTATTATTTAGCGGGGCGGGAATTGAAACGACGCCGGGGACAAGTTAGTGAAACCCAAAGTATTGAAGGCCCGGAAGAGTATTTGACTCTTCTCAAAGAGGTCTTCGCTTTGGATATCGAACAGGTCCCAAGCGTCGTAGAATTTAGCTAATTCGATCCTATTGAAAACAGGACTTTATAGCGGTTCCCGGTTCTCTTGATGGCCTGCGAGCGTCGGAAATGGTCGCCTTCTTTGTCACGAATGCTCGTGAATCGGGATGCCGAGCCAGCCAGCATTC
>JARGOJ010000343.1 GCA_029210225.1 Planctomycetota bacterium | reverse complement strand
CCGCGATGTGCTGGAGCATCTCTATGACGGCTTGGTTTGCGCCGCCGTGGAGAGGGCCTGAGAGGGCGTTGATGCCTCCCGAGATCGTGGCGAAGAGGTTGGCCTGGCTGCTTCCAACGAGGCGAACGGCAGAAGCGCTGCAGTTCTGCTCGTGGTCCGCGTGAAGGATGAGGATGAGGTCCAAGGCGGCCTCAATGTCCTTGTTCACTTCATAGGAGCTGTCTGGAGTGGAGAACATTTGCCGCATGAAGTTGCCGATGTAGCTGAGCTTCTTGCATGGCTGGGCATGAGACTGCCCCACTGAGCGCTTGTAGAAGGCCGCCGAGATCGATGAGATCTGAGCCATCATGCGGGCGATCAGGAGCTTGAGAGAGGCTTCGTCGTTAGAGACAGCGGGGTAGACGCTTGAGAGCGCGCAAATGCTGGCTGAGAGAGACGCCATGGGATGAGCTGTCTTGGGAAATGCGTTGACGAGGCCGCGCATATCTTCGTGCATGACAGAGTTATCTCGAATGAGGCCTTGAAACTCCTCAAGCTCTGCCTGACTCGGCAGCTCCCCGTATATCAAAAGATACGCGGTTTCGATGAAGCTCGACTGCTCTGCGAGCTGCTCAATGGGGTAGCCGCGATAGCGAAGATGACCCTTCTCACCGTTTAGGAAGGTGATCTTACTTGAGCAAGAAGCGGTGCTGATGAAGCCGTTGTCGAGTGTGACGAGACCTGTCTCAGCGCGAAGCTTCCGAATGTCAAAGCCGGTTTCGTTTTCAGTTCCCACGACAATGGGGAGCTCATATTGGGTCTCACCGACGGTCAGTTGGGCCTTAGCCATATCTGTCATGGACACACTCCGAGAATGGGAATGATTGTTGTGAAATGTCGCAAATTTTTAGCACGATCCATCAAAGGTCTCGGGCGGGAGCCTTTGGATTAGGTCCGCCCATGGTAGAGTTCAACTAACTTACTGTCAATTGGGGGGTTAAGGACTTGTCATGAAACGGTTAGAATCCCGTGGCTTTCCGAGCAGAAAATGAAGTTTTGAGTCAATAAATTTATGCAACAAAAACACCTACTATTCTTCTTCCTCCCATTCTTCGCCTCGTGCGCCGAATTTTCCGAGGTCCACAACTTGGCTAAGGAAAGTTCGAATTTAGTTGGGACTTCCGGCCAGATTCTTGGCCGCCGATTGAGAATTCAGGTTGATGGCGGCACCGAAAAGCAACGCGCCGGCCTCGAAGAGTCTTTTCGGGCGGAGCTTGAGGACGGCAACCTCTTCCATCTCGTGGAAACAGGGAAGGAAAGCGAGGCCGCGAAGTCGGGTTTGTTGACCATTCAAGTCAAAAAATATCTCTCTCGGGGCTTCGGCAGCCTGCTCTCCGACTCGGAGGGCTGGATCGTTCGCTATGACCTCGAAGCGATTCTTGAGGACCGCGACGGGATTCGTGTGATCCAAGGTCCTCTCGCGGGCATCGCCTATGACGACGACACAGAAGTCTTTGAGCCCGGAAAAATCTTGGATATCGATACTGCGGCCCAGCGCGATGCGGCCGTCAAACTCAGCGATGTCCTCCGTGAGGAAGTTGAGAAGAAGGTTGAAACAGAGCTCGGGAAAATCAAGCCGCTTAAGCTGGCGCGAGGAGTGGGACCGCTCAAAGTCGCGGTCATTCATATCGATATGGATCAGGCTCACGCAAATAGCCGAGGATCACAGGTTCAGACCGATCTCTACGCAGCCTTTGACCTAGCGGGCACCGACCTACGCTTGATCAATCCTCAGTATGTCTCCCAAGTCCTAGACCAGAATAACTTGACAAAATTTGAAGGGATCTCGCTGACCGAGAAAATGACGAAGGAGCTGCGTCGGGTTTTGCCTGTGCGTCTGGTGATGCAAATCCGAGTGAGGTCGAGAATTCAAGGTGTTGAGGTTGAAGGATCCATCACCGAACTCGGTCGTAAGAGCCGCTTTTTGGGGAGCGTCAACGTGCGCGCTCGGGGAGTGGGAGCCTTGCGAGTGGCGACGATTCAGCTCGCCCGAAAATTGCTCTGGCGAGTCGGGAAGACCCGATTTATCGTCGATAAAGAAGACCAGTGAGCGAATTCTCTGTTCCCCATGCTCCCCCCATCCAAATGTCCTATCATTAAAAATATGGAAAAGGAGAAGGCTTGGTGGTGGGCTGGCGTTAGAATGTGTCGGGACCGCAGTGTTTTTGCTGGGCTCCTTCACGCTTCGCGTCTTCCAGATGACGGTGACTGGTTGCTTTTGTGAACTACTATGACGCAGACACGATGTTCGGCAGCACAGCTGTCCGTTTGGGGCTGGTCGATCCTCAGGAAGCCCAATTGTGCGCACAACTTAAGCAACAAAGCGGCGGGCAGTACACCCTTGAGCAGCTTCTGCTCCAACGTGGCTCCTTGAGCATGTACAACGCTCAAGTGATTCGCCAACATCTCTCTCAAAATCAGAACGGCCAATCACCCCAATCACACCAACAATTTGGCGCTCCAGCCCACCAAAACCCAGCTCCACAACAATCTGCTCCTCACTTTTCTCAAAATCAGTTTCGGCAAGCTGCCCCTGCACCGGGCCCCTTCTCATCAGGTCCTAGTTTTCAGCCCGCAGGTCCTGCGCCAGGGATTTCGCAATCGATCCCTTCCAATGCGCCACATTTTCAAGCCCCGAGTACGAATCTGGGAACCTCACAGGGCGTCGGGTTTCAGCCAGCGCCTGGGAGCTCGTTCTCTCCTGGAATGCCTCATGGGGCGCACTCGCCATCCTCGGCTTTGATTTCTGTTGCTTCTAGCCCCGGATCGAGTCAGTTCCACTCCCCTGGAACTCAAGAGAACCTCTACAATTCCCAAAGCCAGGAGCTTCCGAAGGTTGGCGATATCTTTGGTCGCTACCGTATCGACGATATCTTGGGCAAGGGCGGGATGGGTATCGTTTTCAAAGCGGTCCACCAAGACCTCTCACGAACCGTCGCTTTAAAAATGTTGATGTCCGGCGCCGCGACCTCAACCAAGCAGTTGAAGCGCTTTAAGCGAGAGGCTCGCGCCGCGGCGCGATTGAACCCCGGTTGTATCGTCCCCATTCATGATGTCGGCGAGCTAAACGGCTTGCACTACTTCACCATGGACTATGTGCAAGGAGACGACCTCCACACCTTGCTTCAGAAACGGAATTACACCGAGAAAGAATCGCTCGAACTCATCAAGCACCTCGCGGAAGCGCTTGATTATGCTCATGCAAACGATGTGATTCACCGAGATCTAAAGCCTGCGAACATTCTCATAGACGACACCGAACTTCCGAAAATTACCGATTTTGGAATCGCCAAAGATGTCCGTGATACCGACGGCGAGACCATGTCTGGCGAGGTCCTTGGTACCCCGTCTTACATGTCCCCGGAGCAGGCTGATGGATCCTCGAAGAAGATCACTGGTCAAGCCGATCTCTTCTCCCTTGGCACCATCCTCTATGAAATGCTCTACAAAGATCAGGCTTTCAAAGGAGCGACCCAATACGCGGTGGTGACTCAGGTCCTGACTGTTCAACCCGATCCTCCGACCATTGAGAGCCAGAATGTCTCCGCAGCGGCCGAGGCGATCGTCTTTAAGTGTCTTGAGAAGAAGCCAGAGAACCGTTATGCGACTGGACGAGACCTCGCTGACGACATTCAACGCGTGCTGCGCGGCAAGAAGCCTCATGCGCCTATCCTCAATCGCAAATCCCGTCGGAGCAAAAGCAACCGCTGGACTCTGACCATCGCCGGCTTGGTCGCTCTGCTGCTCCCGGTCCTCGTTTGGGGATTCCTCTACGGGACTTATCGCGGAGACCTCGCGAATCAGGAAGAGATAGGCAAGGCACTCTCTGCGGAATACAAGAAAGTTTGGGATCTCGCGAAACAAAACGAAGAGAAAAACCGCAGCAACGCCGAACATTACCTCAGTCAGGCAAAGACTCAAATCAGAGACCGCGACATTGAGGGCGCTTTAATCAACGCCAAGAACGCGCTAGAGCTTAACCCGGATACTCCCATTCAAGTTTTGGCCTACGTTCAAATCATTCTGGATGCCTTCACTTACTCAGGAGACACGCTTCCCAACGCTGATGCTCTGCGGGCCGAAACCTTGCTCATCAATGAAGCTTTGCTCGAAGATCCCGCTGTATCCAAACAAAGTCACTGCAAGAAAGTCGCGCTTCTCTGGCTCAAAAAAGACGGCCTCGCCACTCGCAAAGCCCTCCTCGATGCCCTCGATAAATACCCCGAATTGACCCAGAGCGCCTTCAGCTTCCGCTATCACGGATTGCTCGCAGAGCAAGATGGAAGCTGGCGTCTAGCCATCTCCGAGTTCAAGCTCTTGCTCAAAAAACAACCCTCCGATCATCGCATTCGGGCGAGAATGGCGCGGGCTATGCTTAAGATTGATGACACGGGTGGGGCGCTTAGGAACGCTCGTCTCGCCATCAAGGGATACAGCGTTCTCCCCCTCGCGCAGTTCACGAAGGCGAGCGTCCTCTTCAAAAACAAAGACTTGGAAGAGGCGTTAAGCGCCGCCAAAATAGCGGCTAAGCTTCCCTCTGAGGTCAAGCAAGATGCGATTCAACTTGAGCGGGTTATTCAGCGTGAGATCGACAAAGAAGCGAAGAAACGCCGAAAAAATCCAGTGAAACCGAAGCCCCGCGTGAGGCCGAAGCCCCGTGTGAAGCCTGTGCCGAATCCCACAGATGATAAGGCCCGGCACGATCAAGGTCATCTCATGTTGAGAAAAATCACCGACCTTTTGAAGGCGAATCGCATGAAGGTTGCGCAACGGCAAATCATCAAACTTGAGGCCTTTGGAATGTCTTGTCACGACGGCTGCAACGCCTTGGGTGTGACCCAGGAACGGATGAAGCGTCTTCCTCAGGCCAGCCAGTCGTTTCAAAAAGCAATCAAGCTCTCAGCGAATCTTCCGGTCACCGTGACCTACATATATTCAGCGAATGAATCCTACGTGCAAATGCAACTTGGTGGCTTTGCTCGGTCCCTCGCTGCCAATCGGGTCGCTATCACGGGCTTTGCCCAGCTACCCCAAGAGAAGCGAAGCCAAGCTCGACTCAAATACATCACGGACACCAGAGACAAGGTTCTCGTGGCCATCGCCAAAAACATGGAGATACTGAAGAAGAAACGCAGCTTCCCAATGCTCCTTAATGAGATAGGGCTGACTTTTAATCTCATGAGGCGCCTTGGTACTCCTCCTGCTCAATTCAAAGGCCTTGAATGCCAATGCCTGATTTATCAGGGTGACCTGCTTGCCCGATCCTCTAAAATTGACTACAAAAAACGCGCCATCATCTGTTGGAACAGAGCTCTTTCTCTTGGGGGAATCGCCAACCCTCAGTTGGTTCAAGATCGAATCAGCGCTCTCGAGAAAGAACTCAAGAAATAGCTCAGACTCCTCAACCTATGACAAACTCCATACCAGATCCAAAGAACTCCGCCACGGACTCTAAAGCGGAGCCGAGCGACGCTAGTAGTCCCGATTCGGGGCCCCCTAGTGTCCCCGAGCCTTCGCCGGCTGAGCCTCCGAAGCCCAAGCTTTCTGAGGCTGAGGACGAAGCGGATGGGATGACGGACTCCAGCGCGGTCAACACCGCTGAGGATTCAACCCCTCCTGGAAAGACGGAGCCCGAGCTGAAGCCTTCGCTCCCGGTCAGGATTGAGCCGGAGCGAAGCCCTGGAGCCGCTCTATTGCCTCCAGTGAAGCTCGCGTCTAATCCACGTCCTCCGAAGCAGGCAGCGGCTCCTAAGGCCCTCGACGAGAGTGACGAAGGCGAGGAATTTGAAGCTCCGCTTTCAGCTCAGGCAGCCGTTCAACTTTTGGAGAAGGAGATCGCTGAGGGGAAGAAGCATGAGCCTACCGCTCCTATGCTGGTGCAAGGCCGGAGTGGGCAGGGCTTGACTTTTTTCGGCCAGCTGCTTATTGCGGCGGCGCTGCTTTTCATTGGGATCAGTCTTAACAAGGAAGAGCCTGAAAAGCCTTACGTGCCGTCGGCTCCAGTAAAAATAGAGGCTTCGCCGCTGGCGGCGGCTCAGTCTTCTGGGTCTGGGCAACTGACGCCTTTTGGGACAGGGAAGGCCTTGTATTCCGACGGTCAGGGACGCTTTCTGATTATGGTTCTGAACCCTGGGAGCGGTGAGCTCGTTGTTGAGAAGGCGTTGGAGTTGGTTTATGACCCAACTCGCCTTCACGAATCGGCTGAGCGCAAAGATCATCATTACTATTTCGAAGACATTGTTCGATCTCGTAAGGACCTGCTTAAGAACCTTCGCGACGAGTTCTCGCGCCTTGCTGCATCTGGACGAACAGACACCCTGACTTTGGATCGCCTGCTGAACCTGGCCCGGCGTATCAGTCGCTTCCACGATGTGAAGTATCTGCTGCCTTTCCTGAAGCATCAGCGCTTCTTTGTGCGTCAAGCTGTAGCTCTTGGTCTTGGGGAGCAGGGATATCGCATCGCGCTCAAAGAGTTGATCTTTAGCATGGACACCGGGGACGTTGAGTTTCGTCGGCAGCTCCGCCAGACTCTCAAAGATCTCACAGGAGTCGACTTTTTGAGGAAGCCGGAAGATCCGGAGCAGAAAGAGGCCATGGAGACGGCGCGTAAATGGCTCCGGCGCCATCCTCAAGGGTCTCCATACGCTGTGGGCCATGCGCTCCAAGAAAAGCAAGAAGGCCGTATCAATCGCGGCCTTTAAAACAAAGCAAGGGATCGAGAGGCTCGATCCCTTTGGCTTTGTGAATTCTCTGTGCGCTTTCGCGTCGCGACTTCAAATTTCTGAGAAGAAGAACTGTGACAATGCTTGAAGCTTGTCGTGGTAGGTCTCTGGATCGATGAACCAGAGCGCTGCGGCGACGGAGGACAGCAGTGAGTTTCCGTCCTGAGGAGTGAAGCAGAAGCCGGTCATCTTTTTGCCATCTTCGCTGATATGGAAGGATGGGAGACAGAAGACGGTCTGGTTGAGGATGCGTCCAAAGTGGCCATGATCTCGTCCGAAGGAGAAGACAGCGTTGGCGCTTGTCTTGTGGGTTACGGAGAGGCGTGGGTTCTTTTGAATGCGGTCGAGAACTTCGGCCTCGACGAGGGGCTCATGTACTTCGATGGCGAAGTGAATGGTGTGCATGTATTGAGTGGGCAACTTGATGGCCGACGAGAAGACATTGTCTAGCTCGAATCCCACGGTTTTGTAGAGGTGTGACAGGTCGCGTGCGTGGTGGGTGCCGAACTTCTTATTGCTGTGCGCGCCGACGGTTGGAGCGGGTAGGAAGGACTCGTCCTGGCTGATGTCGTTTGAGCGTCGAAGGCAGACGAAGTTCGCGTTGACGAGGTTTTCTTTCTTCGTGCTGATTTGCGCGATGGTTTCGACTAGGACAGCGAGGTTGTGGGTGTTACAGCTGACAACTTGGACGAATTGGTCTTCACCGGGCTTGAGGGCGTGGTCGTTGATGCCGCGAGCGTACATCTTACCGAAGCCAAATTCGCTTCCTTGGGCAATGAAGCCTTTGACCTTGTCGGTGTAGTTCTTGTATTGCTCGTCTTTCATGCGATTGCCGATGGGGGTGCAATCGATGACGGCGGTTGCTTGAGCGAGGGCTTCTTCGGCCTTGTAGCTCGGCTCCATGTCGAGTTCTTTAAAGGAGTCCCAGCGGTCTTCATCGACCGCGAGCTTGGCTCCTTTTTTTAGTAGATCAAAGACTTTTGAGCGATCGGTAAGCAGTGGCGTTCTCTTGTGGAAGGTCACTTCGTCAATATCAAATTCGTCTTTGTGGGCGAGGAGAAGTCCGATGAGTGGCTCTCCAATGGTTCCGGTTCCAACAACGTGAACGATAGTCTTAGTCATGATCTGTCTCCCTTAACGGTTCCTCTCAAGCATTGGCGGATGGATCATTTCGGGGACTATCTACCAATTGAGGGGAGGGATCGAAAGGAAAAATTTTTGGAACAAGGGATCTTGTTGACCGTTGTGTGTGAGATTTGGGGCGAGTTTGAGATGGAGGACCGGGCGTTGAGCCCGAGGATTGGGTGTTGTGGAATGACTCGTCGTATCGATTGAGGGGGCGTGATTTTGTTTGCCCGTTAAAGATGATTGACGGGTGAAAATCAGGTGTTGAGGAGTAGGGCGCCAACGGCGAGGAGGCCGATGATGGCGACCACGGCTCCGCCGATGAGGACGACGGGGTTTTCGTACCAGGCTTGAGAGGGCGCTTTGGGGCGGTCGTCTTTGCGCCGGACTTTATCGGTGTT
>JARGOJ010000342.1 GCA_029210225.1 Planctomycetota bacterium | reverse complement strand
AGATCAAAGCTTGGGTCAAGAAAGGCGGGACCTTAATCCTCGTCAAGCAAGCGGCTCTCTGGGCTATGAAGAAAGAGGTTAGCCTACTCAAGGCAAAGCGAGCCTTGCATAAGAGCTCGGACAAAGACAAAGGCAGCACTCCAAGTGAGGTCCCTGGAGCTTTCCTCAGGACAAACATCTTCAAAGACGACTGGCTCAGTTATTCTTATAAAGATGCCCTGCCCGCCTTCTTTAACAGTGATATCCTCTTTGAGCCTCTCAAAGCAGAAGCGGGACGGAATGTCTTGCGCTTCGCGGCCCGCAGCCAGTTGCTCAAGAGCGGCTTCTGTTGGTCCAATACCCTCGCGTTGGTCGCGGGGAAATCCTATCTTGTGAAGACCAACATCGGGCGAGGAAAAGTGATCGCTTTCGCTGACGATCCCAACTACCGAGCCATGTATCCTTCACTTCAGCGGCTCTTTATCAACGCCTCGCTTTTCGGTCCCAGCCACTGATTTCTCTTATCTAGCATAGGACTCCTTCAAGATAAAAGAGAAGGCCGTCCGCAACCCGTGGGCCATTTTCGCGTTCTTAGGATCACTGACTTTGATTGCGCTTTGTTAGAAATAGTAGGTTGGTCAGTGATTGTAAATTGTGGACGAAGGAAAATTGATCATGCGTTGGACACTCGGATTGAGTCTCTGTTTTGTTCTAGGGCTTAGCTCCCCAAGCTTTGCTGATGACTGGGAGAAGAAAGCCAAGAGCCTGCTTCGAGCGAGCACCGAAGAGGACGTCGAGCAGGGAGCGAAGCTCTGCTCTAGCAACGATTCCAAAGAAGCCGCCGAGGTCCTCTGCAAAGCCCTGGCGAAGCCACCAAAAGACCTCGGGGTCCTCAGAAAACAATACGCAAAATCAGTCAAAGCGGGCAACGCCCCCCACGGCCTAGGTAACCCCCCCGGTCGTCGCGGAGGAGGCGGAGGCTTGCCAGAACCTGAAGATGGCGGCGAGAGTCTGCGCCTGGCGCTCCTGATCAACGCACGCATGAGCATTGAACGCCACGCCGCCAGCGCCCTCGGCCGCTTAAAATCCAAGGCGGCGATTGATTGGATGATTAAAAGAGGCATCAAGCACAAGTCTTGGCGCGTTCGCAGCGAGGTCGCCCTGGCCCTGGGAAAGAGCAAGAAGAACCGCGCTCGCAACCCCCTCGTCAAAGCGCTCAAAGACAAGCACCCTGCCGTCCGATCGATGTCGGTTGATGGCCTCGCGATTCTTGGTCTCAAAGCCTCTATCAATGACATAAAGGAGCTCTTGAAGGACAAATCCTGGCAGGTCCAAGTGGCTGCCATTGATGCCCTGGTCAAACTGGATGGAATCACCGCAGTCGGCGATCTTGTCGGCCGTTTGCCTCAGGAGACCGGGCGAATCCTCAGCGAGGTCGATAGGGCCCTCCAGAAGCTCACAGGGCAAAACTTCAAAGCCGATGCGGCCCTTTGGAAGACTTGGTATGAGGCCAACAAAGCAGCCCTGGATGGAGGCACATATAAACGTCCAAAGTCTGGCAAGACCACGACCGTCGAGCGTCCGATTAAGAACAAGTTCTTCAGTATCAGCGTCGACTCTGGGCGCGTTTTGTTTGTCATTGATTACTCAAAATCCATGCGACGTAATTTCGAGCGCCCTCAGAAAAAAGAGGATAAGCGCGTTGCGACAGGGTCTAAGTCAAAGAAGAAAGACCCAGCGAGTGTCTCAGTGCCTGGAGAGACCCGAATCGCTGAGGCCAAAGAACAGGCTCTCAGAACAATGTATGGCTTTCCTAAAGAGACTCAATTCAATGTGGTGATCTATCACTACGGAGTGGAATTGCTCGCCCCCAAAATGATCGCAGCGTCTCCTAGGGGCGTGAAATATATGGAAGACAAGCTTCTCAATGAAGAGCTTGGGCTGGGCACCAATGTCTTCGATGCCCTCGACCGCGCCTATGACCTCTCGGGAACTTACAACTTCGATAAGAACTATAAAGCCCCGGTGGACACCATTTACTTCTTATCTGACGGCGCGCCTACCTCCGGGCGCTTCGCCAACCCAAAGAAGATCCTCGATTCTCTCAAGCACTGGAATCGAACTCGTAAAATCCGCATTCACACAGTTCTCATTCGGGCCCCTGCAGAGCCTGGAAAAGGGAGAGGAGAACGACGGGCGATACGATTTATGCAGCAACTAGCCCGCGCCACTGGAGGCCAATTCGTCGACTGCAAAAAAGGCATGTCTAAATAGCGTCGGGCTTCGGGGTTACATCGAGCTTATTGCTTTGAATCAATGCGTCTAAGCTTGCTCCGAGGCAATAAGATTTAGGCTGTCCAAGGATGTCCGAAAAGAGCGCCTGAAAGCCTCTCTCTTTGAGGATGTTCATGTATTGCTTCATATTGTGGCCAAAGTGCGTCGCGTCCGGGTCGAAGACGAGCTCTCCATCAGCCCCAGGGAAGCTCACTCCTGGTCCTTCTATCAATGCTGTCCAATGCCTGGATTCTTTCGCGTTCTCTGGGGAGTCGTGACTGATTAAGATAGAGTTCGTCGCCTTGGATTCTTTGAGATAGGGCCCAGTGTTGTGCCCGGCGTAAACAAACTCATCATGGCGATTGATAAAGGCGAGGTAATTGATTCTTGAATCAATGGGAATGTGAGTTGTTGGTCCGAAGTTACAGATTGTCAGCGACTTCATGACTTCGTCCACAGTCTCGGAATCGACCTTCAACTCTTCAAGCAAGGACACCAAGTGCCGCGTCGCTTGCCCGACAATCACACAGCCAACGCTTCCGCCGACGAGGACAGTGTTTTGAATGCGCTTCAACATGTCTTCAGATGATCGCTTCTCCCCAACGATCACTCCGTTCTCTCTTTTGAAGCGCCCGGCTCTGTCAAATTCGGCCTCGGCGATGAGCGGTCCAAAGACTCGCTCCGCGCTGCGTTTGGCGCCTTCATGAATGAAATCAGGGTCTAGAATAGATTGCAGTCGAAGGGCGGGGGTCTCAAACTCGCTTTTCACCATGTCGTAAGCATAGGCTAGGAGTTGGCCGTCCTTCTGAGGAATGAGTCGGCTGCGGAGCAAGTGAATTTGCGCAGACATGATTCCGCAGGCGTTCTGAATAGACTCTTCGGTTGTCAGGTGAAGTAGGCGTGCGTTGCGCTGAGCAAAGGCTCGTCCGGTCGCGAATAGGATGACCTTGGGGCGATCATGATCGAGGTCGCGAGCTTCAAAGGCCTTTGTTTCTGGGTGGCAGGTATAAAACTGAGAGGTCCCAGGGACCCGGACGAAGTCGCAGTCCTGCCAGGGATAATTGAGGGCGCCGTCGTCTCTCAATTGGAATTGATATTGAGTGGAGACGTGTTGGGCAAAGCCTCTCATCCCTTTGTCTTTAAGCTCTTGAATGCGATTCCAGATCGCCTCGCGCTTTTCTTCAATGGCCTTAATTTCAGCCAGCTCTGGTTGTTTCGTCTCCATGGCGGCGATCGCTTTGCAAAGGTGCGCGTTGTATTCATCGTCTGGAAAGACCACCCCTAACGGCAGCTCCTCTATTGCAAATTTCACGTAAGCCACAACGACCTCCAAAGCCCAATGATGATGTTTAAAGACTCGACAGAAAATTCAGTACGGTGGGGCGAAGGTCAATGCCTTCAGGCCTCAAATCAAAGCTATGGGCCTGCCCTTCCAAGACTCGAAGTTCATGAGGATGTCCGCTCGCCTGTAGCGCCTCGTCAAGCATTTTTGCTTGAGTCACGGGAACGACCGCGTCCGCGTCGCCATGAACAGTGAGAATGGCCGGAAGCTTGTTTTTGTATGACTCTAAGACATGAATAGGGGACGCCGCTCTCATGACCGATTCGTCGGAGTGGCGTTTCTCGACGACGGTATCTCGAAACCAATCGACCCGACCATATAAATTGACGATACCCTTGGGCATTGTCTCTTCTGGGGCGAGGGATAAGGCCAGCAACAACGCGAGAGTGCCTCCAGCGGAGCTTCCCATAATATAGAGCTTATTCTTATCAATTCCACGTTCGATGCATTGATCGAGGACATAGTCCCAGGCCGCTCGGCAGTCCGCCAAGTTTTGCGGCCACGCGCTCCACCTCGGGTCCCCAACTGTTCCTTCGGAGAGCTTGTAGTTGACAGAGAAAGCGGCGTAGCCTGCCGTCGCGAGATCCTGACAGATAGATATAGAGCGCTCAGAGGCCTTGTCACCTTTATAGAAAGATCCGCCATGGAGGTAGAGGACCGCCGGGCACAAGGCGTCACCACGGGGTCGGTAATAGTCGAGGGTTTCCTCGCGATCCGCAGAAAGGTAGCGTTGATCTAGCTCGCGAAGCCAAGAGTAATCGGAAACCCGACTCATAAAAAAATCCAGAAAGTCCGTGGAGGAAGAGGTAGATTAAGAAAGACGCAGGTGACGGATAGGTCTGAATTCGTTCTGCGGTCAGTTCCTATATTAACAGGAAGCTTAATTTTGGAAACAACGAGGATTCATGACAACGGTATCTGAAGGACAAAAACCCAGCGCAAATCAGCTTGAAAGCTGGAAGGAGCGCTTCCACAGGGACGGTTTTCTGGTTTTCCCGAGTCTATTATCTAGGGAGAGATGCGCACGCTTGAGAGCGGCCCTAGACAAGAAGCTAGAGGAAGAGAACTTGAGCGGAGAAATGTCTATTCAGACTCGAATGTTTGAGCATTCCCCGGACAACCTCGCGCTCTTCGACCTTGAACCGATGGTCACTTTCGCTGAGCAGTTGATCGGTGATTGCAATAGCCCAGGCTTTAACATGGAGCATGGCATCACCAACGCCAACAAGGTCCATGTGATTCACAATAACTCGTTCATTCTTCCCAGGCAGACCAATGGCCTCGGCAATAACACCTGGCATCAGGACGACACTCCCCATGTACTTAGCTTGGATGGCAAGCCGCTGACGAACATTCGAATCAATGTTTTGTTATTCACCATCAATTTTTATCTGACGGATGTCGAGACTGTCCAGAATGGGCCAACCCAAGTCATCCCTGGCTCCCACATGTTTGGCCGCTCAGTGCCGGAGGATTTAAGTGAATACGAGGATCAATTCCAGAGCTGCTTGGGTCCTGCAGGAACAGCGGTTTGCTTCAACAATCAAGTTTGGCATCGGGGATCTCGCAACGATACTGAAGACTCCCGTTACATCACTCAGGTCACCTATGCAAAGCGCCTCATCGGGCATAAGTACGAGTTGATGATGAACTACCAAATGCCCGAGCATATTTATAGAAACGCGAATCGACGCCTCAAGCGCTTGCTCGGATTCCTCCCCCCTGGAGCCTATAGTTAATCGACGTTTGGTTTGTTGTCGAGGAGACTGTGAACCTTGGCGCCGAGCGCTGACCAGGAACCTTCAAAGCGAAAAGAATTCGGGCTGATGTAGAGGTCGGAGGCGAGCTTGGCGGCGCTCACTTTATGAAAAGGGATGTGTCGCGAATCCAGCCAATCGATGGCCTTACCGACGCGCTGCTCATCGGGGGAATCAGGGTCGAAGAGGCCTAGGCAAATATTGACCTTCATTCCCATCTTTGAGAGCTGGTGGACTTGCTCTCCTGCTTCGGGAATCAAGGTGCCCGCTTCATCGGCGAGGGTGCCTTGCAAGGAAAGCGAGACTGTCTTCTCCGCACGGCGATAGGGACGAATTCCAAAGTGACCTTTAATTTGAGACACACAGTCCGGCCAGGGAGATTGAAAATTCCAGGCTTTGTCGTCGAGGTAAATGTCTGCGGGAGGCACTTTGTAGGACACGGGGATATCGGGGAAGTCGTGATCGCTCAGCCAGCGCTTCACCTTGGCCATGCGTGCGTCGTTCAATTCTCCATAGAGGGGCGCGAAGCGGGCTGAGCTGAGGGACAGCTGATAGCCCTTCTTTGCGCATTCGTGGGCGAAATCTCTCGCACCGGGGATGGGCTCTCCATTGTGCTGACAGAGGGTGTCGTCAAAGTCAAAGCAGAGCGAAGCGCTTCCGGGCTGCCAAAGTCGCCCGGAGGATGCCTCGGCCTTCGTTAAACGAGGGCAGCGGGCAGGATCCAGAGACTTCAGAAGCGCAACGATTCCTTTATTATGAACCTTTTTGCAGGCCACTTCTTGAGAGACCCAAGCCCGACGACGGGAGATTCGCTCCGGCCAGTTGTGGAGGGTGTCTTCGACTTGTAACAAAAAGACGTCGACATGATAGTCGTTGTTTAACTTCTGATAGTCATAGCTTCCGATGATCTCACTCAACACGGAGCCGATGACGCCCCCCTCTTCATAGGCCTCTTTGGCCGCAGATTGGGCGGGGCTCATCTGCGCTTCCAAGTTGCCTTTAGGAATGCCCCAGTGGCCGGTTCTTCGGGAGGTGATGAGGAGAATTTGCAGTTCGTCATCGATAAATCGGTAAGGTACAACGGCGGATTGAATTTTCATAAATAATGAGAGATTCCCGAGCGAGATGTGTTCTTGATTGAGTTCATAATAATATAGAAAGGCTGTTCTGGCTTGCCTAAAAGCTTTGGTTTTCAGCAAGGTCCTCAGAACAGCTTGTAAATTCGGGAGGGAGTTCGGAGTATGAAAGTCATTCAAGGCGATCTGATTGAATTGGTGCTTGACGGACAATTCGATGTCATTATTCACGGCTGTAATTGCCAATGCGCCATGGGAGCAGGGATCGCGAAGACCATTAAAGAGCGGCTCCCGGAAGCCTACCAAGCCGATCGTCAAACAACCAAAGCCGACAAGGAAAAAATGGGCAGCTATTCCAAAGCGTTTATCGTAAGAGATGCTGTTCAATTCACCGTTGTGAATGCCTATACTCAGTTTCATTGGCGTGGCAAGGGAGTCTTAGTCGATTATGATGCCCTCCGCGCCGTTATGAGAGCGATAAGGGCGGAGTTTACTTCTCTCCGTATCGGATATCCGAAGATTGGCGCTGGCTTCGCGAAAGGAGACTGGGACATCATCGCTCAAATCATTGATGAAGAGTTAACCGGGGAAGACCATACCCTCGTCGAATTCCAAGAGCCTTTGCAAAGGTCGTAGACAGGTTATCCATTGCGAAAGAACACAATTCAGTGTAAGCATTGCCACGAGAGCTTTGAAACGGGGTTAGCCCCAGGGAAAATGGCGAAGTGCAAACACTGCGGCGAAAAGTGCCAGGTCAATTTTCAATCGGAGGTCGGCGAAGAGACCGTCTTCAATTGCAAGAATTGCTCCGCGGAGATTCGCACCAAGACTCCGGCTGGGAAAAAAGTGAAGTGCGCGGGATGCGAGGAAAAAGTCCGAGTCCCCCTAAAAGAGGCTCCCGTGGCTCTGCGCTCCTTGGAATGCGCCGGCTGTCAAGAACCCTATGAGACCACCGCGAAACCAGGTCAAGAGGTAAGGTGCCCGGCTTGTAGTCAGCCTCAAAGGATTCCTCTTGAGCCGCAATTAACCACGTTTAAGCGAGCCCCTGAATCGGAAGAGAGCTTGGCGGCGAGGTCTGTGGTAAGCCGAAGATGTCCGGACTGCGATGCAAAAGTTCCGGGCTTGGTGACTCTGTGCCCCGACTGCGGCGTCGACATTGATGAAGCGATAAAAAAAGAACGATACGGGCACACGAACCCGAATCTCATGGCCCATGACGCTGGGCCAGTCAGTTACCTCGACAAAATTATGGAGGGCCGCTTCGGCATGATTGGGAGCGCAGCGATCGCTGTCCTGGGGCTTGGGGTCTGCGCCAAATCCGTCGGGGATGGATTTATCATTCCCAAGTTTCTCATCATTGGGATCATCGTGTTTCTAGGAGGCTTTACTGGCTTTTGTATGTCCTTGCAACGACGCTTTAGACGCGACTGATCCTATAGCAAAATAAGGAGCCTGCGCTGCTTAAGTTATTCCTGAGAATTGATGGCTCTCACTGAAACAGGGATGGTCCCAAGGACGAACTCTGAGCGATCTGTTAAGCGCTTGCATTCCCCCTCTGCCAATCCGCCATCCGATAACCAAAGCTCTCCGTCAAAGAAGAAGATCTCCGCCTCACAGCCAGTGGTCCCTGTGGCTCCTCTGAGCCGACCCGTTTCGTCCATAGTGAGGACCAAACGACCTGGAACCAGGGCGTAGGAGTTGTCATGGCCGTTGCTTGGACGTTCGACGAAGAGGGCTGGGGCAGACGAAACTTGTGCGTTTTTATCGTTGATCGCGAGGGCGCGAATGGTCGATCGGGGCAGTATGAAGCACTGCAAGTCGAGGACCTCACCCAATTGAAGCTCGGCCTCTGGAGCTAGCACATGAGCCTCTCCCGAGGGGAGCGCTTCGCCATCGAGGAGGGTGC
>JARGOJ010000341.1 GCA_029210225.1 Planctomycetota bacterium | reverse complement strand
CAGCGTTGACCTTGGGAGTGCGACCAAACTCACCCATGCAGACAACCAAGGTGTCTTTGAGGGTGTCTCGTTCTTTCAGGTCTCGAATGAGGCTCGCGAAGGCGGGGTCGAGAATGGCCAGGTTGTCCTTATGGACCTCATGGTTGTTGACGTGACTGTCCCAACCTCCAAGGGTCACTTCTACCCAGCGAACGCCTTCATCAACCAAGCGCCGCGCGGCCAAACAGCCCCGGCCGAAGGGGGTGTCGCCGTAGGCTTTTCGAGTCGCGTCGCTCTCTTTGGAGATATCAAAGGCCTTAAGTTGCTTTGAGAGCATCATGGCCCGAGCTCGCTTGACCATGTCTTGGTGCCCGGTTCCTTTAGCTTGCTTCTTCCGACCTTTGGCAAATCCCTTCTCAAGGAAATCCAGGTCTTTCAGACGCTTGTCATAACGCTCTTTCTTTAGGGTCGAGCTGACGTCAGGGACCTTTCTCTTGGGATCATAGGTCTTGAAGGCATCATATTCGTTGCCAAGAAAGCCGCCCCAACCCGCCCATTGCCCCGGCATGATGGAAATATGTCGCGGAATCTCAATGGTCTTATCGGCCTTCTCATGGCAGGCCAGGGCTCCCAGAGTAGGGTGCCGGGCGGTAGGCTCCATGCGATAGCCGGTCTTCAAATGGTAGGTGCCGCGCTCATGGTCGCCGTCTTTGCTCTTGATAGAGCGAATGAGCGCTAAGGAGTCCATTTGCTCTGCGAGCTGTTCGAAACCGTGTCCCAACAGGACGTTCTTGACGTTGGTTTTCCGTGCCTTTGAACCTCCCGCAATCTTCTTTCCTGGCTTCGGATCGAAGGTCTCAAGTTGGCTTGGACCCCCAGCGAGCCAGAGCATAATCACTGACTTGGCAGGGGCGAATTTGGCCGAGGCCTCGCTGATTTTCTTGCCGTCTTTATCTCC
Source organism: Planctomycetota bacterium (assembly GCA_029210225.1). Lineage (GTDB taxonomy): Bacteria > Planctomycetota > J058 > J058 > JARGOJ01 > JARGOJ01. Next base: position 7,411 of record JARGOJ010000341.1, on the reverse strand, counting down.
GGCCTCAAGATGCCAGGGCATGAAGAATGAGAGACCGGCAGCACCGGCGGCCTTGAGGAAGTTGCGGCGGGAGAAGTCGGGCATCAATGGTTCCATGAAAACTCCGTGCTGTTGACGAGGGTCCAGTGAATGTCTTCGAGAGCGCGCTTGCGTTTATCTCCCTTGAGGCCTGTGAGCTTGGCTTCAAAGTGTTCGAGTTCTTCAGGGCTCGGGCGCCGGCTGAATATGCAGAGCCACATGGCTTCAATCGCTTGGGCGTCGTTCCTAGTCAGCATGGCGATATGCCCGGATGCATTGAGGATGTCGCCCTTAATTCTCTCCCGGGCGATTTTGCCGTTCATAAGGAGAAGACGTTGGGGGATGGTGCCAACCCCCGATTCAAACTTATCTTCCCCCATATCGCCGTAGCGCTTGAGGAAGTCGTTCTCCTGGGTGACTCGAATCAGGCGCCAGAGCCAGAATGACTCGGTGTCGATTGTCGGAAGGGAGGAACTCTGTATCAGACCGCCAATAACTTGCTCAGGGCGAAGTTGGGTGAGAGGGAAGGCGGCGAAGTTAAGTGAGTGATCCTCTGTCATTTCAGGAGCGTCGGGGTCGTCGGGATCACTCTTTGAATCGAGGGAGAAGGCCTTGCTCAGAGCAATGATCGTGATGAGCCGGTGGAGGTCGTAGTTATTTTCGGCGAAGTCTTTGGCGAGGACCTCCAAAGGGGGAGGATAGGGACCTTTGGCTGGGAGGTCGTCCACGGGTTCGAGGAGCGGGCGACCGAAGATGAGGGCCCAGAAGCGATTGACGGTGGCTCTGGCGAAGTAATCGTTGTCCTTGTGCGTGAGCCATGTGGCGAGGCGGCTGCGTCGCGTGCCGGTTTCGGGGAGCAGGTCTTTGTGGAAGGGGACCTGGGGCATGTAGGTGGTCTTCACGCCGTTCTGCTCGACCATGTATTCGGAGATAGGGGTGTTCTTCTCGCCTTTCTCTCGTTTCTTTTTCACCCAGCGAGCTTTTTTACCGGTCACATCTAAGTCGTGGATCCCGAGGATGGAATTGCGGCTGTGGGAGAAGTAAGCCGCGAGACCATGGAAGTCCTTTTGTTTCCAACGCTCGAAAGGATGATCGTGGCACTCCGCGCAATCCATACGGATCCCAACAAAGGTGCGGGCGACTCTCCCGGCGAGGGGCGCGGGGCGGGGCACGTCGGTGTCGGGGAGGATCTCGACGGTCAGGAAGTTGGTCGCGGGCTTGTCGGTCCAGAGCCCTGTGGTGTCGATCATTTCCCGGACCATTTGGCCGTAGGGAGTGTTCTTCGCGAGCTGCTCGGAGAGCCAGGCCCGGTAGCGTCGGCGCCGATAGACTAAGAAGGGACCTTCTTTCACACCCACTGTTGCCCGAGTCAAGCGTTCCGCCATGTAGTCGGCATAGCGTCGATCGCTGAATATCTTATGGAGATACCACTCAATCCGCTTGCCTTCTGGTTGGGCTTCCAATTGGCGGATTTCTTCAAGGGAGGGGAGGGTGCCCATGAGGGAGATTGCGAGGCGCCTTGCGACTTGAAGCTCGCTAGTGCTCTTCATGGGTTCGAGGTCGAGAGACTGCCAATTGGCGGCCATCGAATGATCGACCCTTTGAAGAATGTCTTGGAAGCTCTCCCGCTGGATCTTGCTGTACTCTTTCTCCGGGGGCTCGGCTTCTTTGGGGAAAACCGAGACGAGGAGTGTGAGAACACCGAGAAAGAGGGATATTAGGAAAAGAGCATTTTTGGCCATGGCCGGTCTCCGCTTTGGGCTTTAGGGGTATTACAGCGGCTGGCGGGGAACGGGTTTCAATTATTATTTTTCTTTGAAACCTTTTTTGCGGGAGTCCTGTATCTCCAGGTAAGGATCAAAACACTGGGAGCCGTCATGAGTGAGAATCACAGCTCAGGAAACTATGAATCAGAGAGCAGCCCCAAAGGGGTGCCTCTGGCGAAGTTGGTGAAGGCGGTGCCTCGGGGTGATGCGCCGACGATTCAAATGAGTGTGGCGGACACCCAGCCCACTAAAATCATCGCGGCGCCGATTCCGATTAAAGCAAAGCTTATTCGGCGAAGCCCCGTTTCAAACATTGACGAGGACGAGATTGAATTCACAGAGCTCGCGTCCGGGCCGAGCTTGGAAGAGCCCTCAATAGAGGGAGCGCGAGGGGAGGAAAAACCGAAGGGGGCATTGAGGCGCCTTTGGTATTACTTCCGGTCTTTCGTTGAGATTGTCTTTGGTGGGGTCTCATTAATTATTGGTCTCGCGGCCCTCGCAGTGATTCCTATTGTTCAATTCATCAGCCTTGGCTATTTCTTCGATGCAACTCGGAGAGTGGCTGAATCCGGGCGTTTTCGAGATGGCTTCGTCGGATTGAGAAAGGCAGCGCGTATCGGCAGTGTGGTCCTTGGCACCTGGCTTGTCATTGCTCCCTTGCGCTTTCTCTCTTCTCTTTATGTGTCGGCCCAGATCATTGAACCCGGAGGAAGCACGGCGACGACCTTTGGGGCTGTCCTATTTGTTTTGACGATACTCGGTGGGCTTCATATCTTCCTGGCCATGGCGAATGGTGGGCGTCTACGAAATTTCTTTTGGCCCGTCGGCAACATGATCAGTTTTTGGAGACGAATGAAGCAGGGAGCGGTCTACGGCACTTTGCGGGATGAGTTTTGGGACTTCCTCGTGACATTGCGCCCGCAGTATTACTTCTGGCTGGGGTTTCGAGGTTTCTTCGCCTCGTTAATTTGGTTAATCATTCCAATAACCTTATTGGCTGCCAGCTCGAAAGCGCCTCCTGTGGGCTTTGTCGGAGCCTTGCTGCTCATGTGGGTGGTTATGGTTTTGCCTTTTCTCCAGGCCAATTTCGCCTTAGAGAATAAATTTCGCGCTCACTTTGCCTTGAAGACGGTTCGCGAGCATTTTCGCCACGCGCCCTTCGCCTTTACTTTCGCGCTTCTCATTAGTTTGCTCTTTCCAGTTCCGCTCTATTTATTGAAGGTGGAGTTAGTGCCGAGTGAGGCGGGGTGGTTGCCGAGCTTATTCTTTATCACCTTTATGTTCCCAGCGCGATTAATGACGGGCTGGGCCTATGGCCGGGCTGTTCGCCGCGAAGAGCGGGCGCATTTCTTCTGGCGCTTCCTCTGCAAACCGGCGCTCTTGCCTATGGCGATGTTTTACACCGTGGTTGTTTTTGCCAGTCAGTACATCTCCTGGGAGGGCATCGCGAGTCTCTACGGACAGCATGCCTTCTTGCTCCCAGTGCCATTCTTTGAATTCGGCAATTATTGAATTCGTAAAACTGTGACACGTGAAGAAATTGACGTCGGTCTGGGGCATAATGTCGGATCAAATCGACCAAATTGATTTTGAAGAGGATCTCTCATGATTCGAGTGTGGCTCATTCCGATGTTGTTTCTGATCTTAATTCTAGCCCTTGGATGTCAGGAGCAAGATTCGAAAGTCCCGCAGGGGTCCGGGACTAAGGCAAAAGCGAAGGACAAAATCGACGAAAACAGCAAACTCCTTGACCCGTCGGAAGAGGCGAAGGCTGCGCTGAAGGGGAAGCGAGATAAGGCCGAGGCTGACATCCGCTCAATCATGACGGCCTTGAAAATGCACAAGATCGAAGAGGGGTTTTATCCGAAGACCCTTAAGGCCCTTCTTTCACGTGGGCAGCGCGGTGGACCCTGGTTGGAAAGCCTGGAGAACGATCCGTGGGGCCATGACTATCACTATCAAAACAGCGCTGGACGTTTGCGTCTTGTCTCCTACGGGAAAGACGGAGCCTTAGGTGGAGTCGGAGATGCTGAGGATGTCGATCCTTTTCCCCTCCCCAAGGTCAATTCTGGCGGCAAGAAAGCCGTCAGATAATCCCTGGCGCATTGGGAATGCCTTGTTCTACTTCGATTCGTTCTGGAAAAGTAGAGGACGAAGTGGCGGAACGTTTTTTATAAAGGAGTCTTGTGCTGTACCGTTCTGAATTGTAGGAGAGACCCGTGAAGAAGTCGCGTTACGCCTATCCCTTGCTCATTGTTTTAAGCTGCATTCTTTCTGTGTCTACGGCCTCCGCGTGTATCTGGGACACTCACACAATCACGGATGAGATGGCCACTCAAGACACCGATGTCTTTGCGTTGGTGAGCGGGCAGTTCCCCGAGCATGGCAAGACCTTTTACGCGGCCCAGAGGGACAGAGCGCTCAAGGTCCTTGAGAAGGACGCCAATGATCAGGTGGCGCGCAATGACTTGGGAGCGGCCTACACAAAGCTTGGTCTTCACGATAAGGCCCTGGTCGAATTTCAGCGCCTTGATAAGGAGAAGCCGAACACGTACGAGACTTTGTCTAATCTCGGTGTTTTGCATAAGGAAATGGGCAAGCTTTGATGTCTTGTTATTGAACATCATTGTTTTCCTTTGGGAATGGTTGTGGGTTCCGCAGTTACTACGGACCTAAATCGATGCTGGCTTCCTTGTTCTCACTAATGGATAACTCGCGTCTAACAGGAATTGAGGAGGCAGAATCGAGGTTTGCTGAAAGGGTATAGTTGCCAGGGGTGACGTTGTTAAATGAGTATCTTCCTTCGGCATTGATGACAGTTGTTTGCCAAGGGACTTTGTGTCCTTTGCGAAAGAGAAAGATCTTGTTGCTGCCTTGCGATTTAGATGCGCAGCGGCCGATGATACGGCCTCCCTTTTCAGGGATTTGTATCTCAATTTTGCCTGATTCTTTCAATCCAAATTCAATGTTGTCTGAAGCGCCCGGACAGAAACCGGCTGCATGAACTCGAATGTGTGAGCGGCCGGCAGGGACAGGAGCGCTTAGGAGGCCGTTTCTATCAGTGCTTCCGATTCTTGCGGTTGGATCGCTGAGTTTGTTGTGATTGATCAATTGAATGATTGCGTTTGGAACTGGTCGGCCAAAGGAATCCTTCACTTTGAAGGTTCTTATCGGTGTCGGAGCCAGGACTATATCGCCAAAGTTAATGCTCTCTCCTGGGGACGCGTCGAAGTCCTGTTGATGGGATTGAAATCCATACTTGGTCACTAAAATGGAAAGTTGTCCTGAAGGAAGCGGGAGTGATTCAAAGATTCCTTCTGGGGTGCTTGTCAATGAAATCGTAGCGGCCCGTGTATCTAGGCGATTCTTTATTGTGATGTTTGCTAGAGAAATCGGCGCTCTCAAGTTCTTGTCAATGACTCGACCCTTAAGCTGGTAACTTCTCTTTAATCGTATGTTGACCGTCGTCTCTGAATTTTCGCTGAGGGTGACGACGCTTCGATGATCACCAAATCCATTCGCTGATGTAAGCACGATGAGCTTATGGTTCGTTAGATCTCTTACAACGTATTCACCACGACTATCTGTTCCTGAACCATCTTCAATAACTTCATTTCCAGAATGCCTTGCCAGTCCGTTGCCATTAGAGAAGCTCGAATGGCGCTCACGCTTTGCTAACGAAATCTGCACAGCTGAGCTGTTTCCAGGCAGTTCCAGTGAGAGATAGCGTTTGACAAAAGGCATCGTCACTAATTGAGCACCCGAGATTGGTTTTCCAATGCCGTCTATGACCCGAAATCGAACGACACCCAATGCTTTTAATTTGATTTCAATTCCCGAGGTGGTCTGTCCTGCCTTAACTTCGATTTCTTTGTAGTAAACCTCTCGATATCCCTTACTGAAAGCGAGAAGGTTGTAGGTCCCTGCGCTCAGTCCATCGAGGGTAAAGGATCCACCTGCTTGGCTTGTGTGTACTATTGAATGAGAAGGTAGATTCTGAGCGTGCTGGGTCGCCACTGGGTCGACGCTCGTGTAAGGACCATTAGAATTTGGTGGCAGATGACCCTTCGCAATTCTCAGGAAGCCGAGGGCAATGGGTTCGTTCTTTGGACCTCGAATTCTCCCTGTTATCCGACCATAGGGCTTTAAGATGAGGACTCCACAATCGGCGATTTCATTTTCATGGACGACTGGAGCGGTGAAGACCTGGCCGTCTTGTCCGTAGGGGTTCTCAACACGGAGTTTGTAGAATCGACGGGGGTGGAGCCCTGTCAGGACAAAGGAACCATCGGTCGAGCTTGTTTTCGTGCTCGGGTGGGTTTCACTCCAGCTATATTTAGGACTGTCGGTCGAGACGGTCACTGTGACACCCGTCAGCGGCTTGTTTTTATTGTCGACCAGAATGCCGCGGATCCCTGTTCTCTCTAGGTTTAGAGTTGAGCTTGCACTGTCCTTGTCATCGAGCGAGTTGTGGAGTTCGACGGGCGTTTTCTCTAATAGTAACGAGCTATCTTTTTCATGTGGATCGAGGTTCTTCTCAGCGAGCGCTTTCCGAGTTTTCTCTGAATTCTCGGTGGCTTTGCTGGACTGATTGACTCTGTCTTCAATTGATTTGACTGGCTTTCTTGAATTGAGGAGAGCGAGCTTCGGCTTTTTCCCCGGATTGAGATCGTCAGTCGTTTCTCGCCCAAATAAGAAAATGAGAAGCAGACAGGACAGCAGAGAAACGAGACCTACCATCAGTAATGACGTGCGGAATTTTGGCACGATTATTGTCCTTCCTTTAAATGACATGAGAGTGGTGATTCACCTCATAAATGATGGAGTTCACGGTCCCTGGGTTTAGTGTTGAGAATCTCAAGTTCTCTATCTTACCGATGCAATTCTCTAAGAAACGCTATCGAAGTCACGAACGATGCCCTCGGTTTTCAATAAGACCGACCGCCGGAGAGACGATCAACGATCTTGCCGAAAGAGTCGATGCACTCCACTGGGCACATTTACATAGTGCCTTGTGAGTGTTTGCATGTAAGCGAATATTGTTAATCGGTGGGGAGATTTTCGACTTTCTTATTTGCGCCTAGTCCCGGAAATTTGGATTGGAAAACGCTTTTATGGGAGGATACGGAGAAGAGCGGACGCTGAGACAGGATTTAGCCTCTCTCTTGGCCCCAAGCTATAAAAGTGTTGAGTTATGTCTGAGAGTCAAAAAGTATCGTTGACGGCCCGAGAGTCCGTTTCTAAGTGCATTTATTGCCACGAGATGCTCGATGCTGCGGAAGACTCTTTCAGAACTTGCCCCGGTTGCTCCGCCTGCATTCATACAGAATGCGACACAACGGGGATCTGCCTTATTCCTGGCTGCGGCTTAAAATTTGAGCTCGATAAGAACAGCGTTTCAATCAGCCCTCGAACACCTGCCAACTCTCAGCCCTATCAAAATCGTGCTGTAGCGACGTTCCCATCCGGGCCGAATGAGCCGATTCAATATCCTAGACCTGAAGGACTCGGCTTTCTTACGAAGATCTGGTTCCTCTGCACGGTGCCCATATACATCATTTGGTTTTTTTGGAACTGCTTTCCCCCCACAACATACAGGTTCGCGGCCCATCGCCTTGGGATTGTTG
>JARGOJ010000340.1 GCA_029210225.1 Planctomycetota bacterium | reverse complement strand
TATTGATCAAGGCACGCAACAGCCAAGCGGCCGATGTTTTTCCATCCAAACTCAGACAAGCGGTGTAAGCGTCCCTTGCTTCAATCTTCCGATTGAGACGCTCAAGGACAAAGCCCCTATTGAGATGATAGGTCGCTTGAGGGTTTGTCTTTATGGCCTGATCGAATTCGCTGAGGGCTTCTCTCAATTGACCAAGTTTCATTTTTGACACCCCCAAGTTATTGAAGAACTCGCCGCTCTCATTCTTCCTCGGCAGCCCCGCCAAATCCTCGATCGCGGCTTTCCACAAACCGGCGCGAACACTTAGAAAACCCCGTCTCCTGCGAATTTCTGGCTTGTCGTCCAATTTTAGATAGCTGTCCAAGTCGGCGATCGCTCGTTTCAATTTGTCAGCGCGACGAAAAATATCTGACCTTAGGAGGAGAAAATTCTTGTTTTCGGGTTCCTCCTCGATCGCTAAATTTGCCGCACGAATCGCAGCAGCGTGCCTCTCCAAAAGGCTCAAACATTCCGCACGATAAACGATAAGCTCAGAATTTTTAGGTTCGATCGCCAGTGCGTTATCGTAGGCATCCAAGGCATTTTTATAGTCCTTGTTGTCCGATAACATGATCCCAAGGTTCATTTGAACCTTCCAAGAATCCGGGCGAATCTGAGCGGCTAGTCGGGCATCTTCGACCGAGGCTGCAACGTTGCCGAGTCGCTGATTGGCAACCGCTCGATTCGTCAACGCGCTCGCATTTCGGGTTTCTACTTTTAGAACCTTATCGAGCGCATCCTTCGCATCTTGACTCCGACCAAGAAGAAGCATGGAGGCAGCAAGATTTAACGTCGCGATAGAGAGTCGTGTTGAATATTTTCGGACTTTCTTAAGTGTTTTGATGGCCTCTTCATGCTTGCCCTTCCGCGCCAGCGCCGTCGCTTTAGCGACGAGGGTATATTCATTTTCAATCCCAAGCTCTCGCGCCGTTTTCAGGATTTTCGTTAACCACTTAGTTTGGACAAATCCGTCCACCCCTCTCCGCTCAAGCTCCAACTCATGTAACTCGAACATCGCATGCCAAGCGGGAGGGAAGCGCTCGTCGACTTCCTCAAAAAGCAGTTTAGCGGCGTCCGTTTCTTCAGAATCGAGCATGATCGAGCCAGACTCCATGAGAAGAGCTTTGGCCCGGCCTCCACGTTCGAGAGCGAGATCAATTTTTTCCTTAATCTGCTCCCCGCGTATCCCTCGACGCGACAATCCTCTCGCCTCGGCTAACGCGCTAATCGTCTCACGAATTCTCCGCTCATTGGCTTCAGCCTGTATTTGTTGTTCTTGTGCGGCCTTCGTCCAACCATAAAGAGTACTCCCCAAGCCCAATAACAAAGCAATCGCTGCAACACTAATGACTAGTCCAGGGCGCCTTCGGACAAAGCGCATTGATCTATCCAGTAGACCGTATTTGTATATTGGTAGGTCCTGTCCATTGAGCCAGGCCCTGAGGTTCCTTGCTAGCTCTTCCGCATCTTCAATTCGGTCGTCCGGTCGTTTTTGCAAGCAAGCCCGCGCCAAGAAATCTAGATCCTTTGGTAGCCCCGAGTTCATTTGCCGAGGACTGTTCACGCGCCCGTCGATCGCCGCGACCACCCGCGCCTCACTCGTCGCTCCCTGGACAGGGCAATCACCGCAGAGTATCTCCGTTAGGATGATCCCTAAAGAGAAGATGTCCGATCGCTCATCGGCTTTTAGCCCCTCAGCCTGCTCAGGAGACATATAGCCCGGTGTTCCAAGCATGGCTCCTTCCCGCGTCAGAGGCCCCGACTCCACTCCGCTTTGCGAATCGACTGCGGTATCTCCATGGGGTTCGCGTCGCGCCTCAACATCATCTAATTCAGAGTCAATGTCATTAAGGTTGGAGGCCAAACCCCAATCCAAGACCATGACCTCACCGAAGGCGCCAAGCATGATGTTTTCGGGCTTTAGGTCGCGGTGGATAAAGCCCCGAGAGTGGGCATGGGCAACGGCCTCCGTGGCACGCAAGAGAACCTCAAGCAGCGAAAAATAGTCTTGTCGCTTCGGCTTCTTACCCTTGTGAAGTGCTTGGATCGCCGCGTCGAGAGTTTGTCCTCGAATCAACCGCATCAGAATAAAGTGTTGGCCCGATGCAGTGATTCCAACTTCAAAAACGGGAGGAATATTGGGATGATCCAGGCGGGCCATGACTCGCGCTTCTCGCAGAAATCGACGGACTCCTCTGGGACCTGCCAAATCCGGCAACAGGGTCTTCAACGCAGCGTCGCGGCCAAGGCGCTCATCGCGAATTCGAAAGACCTGGCCCATTCCTCCCTCACCGAGGAGCTCACCCTTTTCAAAGACGAAGTCGGCGTGAGGAGCGATGAGTGGCTGATCACCATGGGCTTTTTTGTAGGCGTCACAGAGGGTTTCGACCCTGGAGGCCTTATTAGCGTTGACGTGATCGGGAGGAGGAGTGAGCGGGGCTTGGGTTCTGGTCAACCGCCGCATCTCAGCGGCCATCGGCGCCGCGAGAAGTCCCTTTTCTACGAGAAGTCCAACGAGGTCGATGTCACTGCGGCGAGAAAGCTCCGGAATGAATTGCTGGAGGGCTCCGGTTGTTGTAAGCCTGCGAGCCACTAACAATCGGCCCTGACGCTGCGTGGTTTCATCCATGAGTTTGCACTATATTCGGTTCAAGAGCGTTCATTTTTGGGAAGGAGAGCCATGATAACGGAGAAAGCAACAGCTTGCCATCATCCCGAATAGGAACAGTGACGGGTTCGCTATTTAGCGACTGGGAGATGCTTTTCAAAGAACTTGAGAGCGCTCTCTAAATGCACAACATGTCCCCCATCATGGACCTGGAGTGCTTCCTGACCGGAGGCCCCAAGGTCTTTGTATATCTTGTTAACTTCAAGCATAGCGGAGCGAGCGGGAGTCACCGGAAACTGATCATTCGGCTCTTTCAAGCCACTTTGGCAAAGCAGCGCTCGGGGTGCATGCAGAGCAAATATGTCGGAGAAATCAACGAGCCGCTCCAATCCGTCAATTTTCCAGCAAGGACAGTGTTGTTTTTCGAAGTCCAAGAGGTGATCCATAGTTGTAAGAAATCCAGCGCAGACAGTTGCTTTCACTCTGCTATCCATAGCGCCGAGCCACATGGCCATCTCCCCGCCCATGGAGAGTCCGGCGCAACCAATCTTTGATTTATCAACAAAATCGAGGGATTCAAGATAGTCCAAGCAGCGAATCAGTTTCCACAATCGCTCACCAGCTCGTGTCCGGCTAAGACTAGGACGACAACCAGACAGTGAGACAGAAATCGTGGCATAGCCGCGCGCCGTCAGCTCTAACCCTAAGCCGGAAAATTCAGACTTTGCGCTGAAGACCTGAGTACCATTGGATCCATGCCCAAATAAACAAACGACCGCAGGCACTGGAGTCGATCTATCGTTTGGAATAGACAGAAAAATATGGCTTTGCAGGCGCTCGTCGATGTTGATTCGCACCGTTTGAATCGTTATTCCCGAGACCCTGTTGGTCGCGATGACCTTAGGCTTCAACGCAAGGTCTCGCTCGATCTCCAAGAGGTCCGCTATTTTCAGTTTCTCACTTAACTTCACACGCAGCGCAGCTTGCCAATTTTTCGCCTCCCCCGACGAGCGAGCGCTGTATTTATGCGTAGGGTTTGGTCTTCGTTGTTGCCACGCAAAGGTAGAGAGGCCTATAGCCACTCCCACACTTGCGACAATTAGGAAGGTCCGTAAATGTTTGGCAGCGGGTTTTGTCATCGAATACTCGGGGCATTGGGTAGAGGGAGTAAATTCTTCAATCGAGGCCTCAGCGGCAAGACCGCCGTTAAATTCTAACTCACGATTCCGGTAATTCGAGATCGAAGGCGTCCTGCTGCTGCAATCAAGGGATAAGTCACAACAGCCGCCCAATGCAACACAGCATCGTCACTTCTAGCTATAGATAAAAATCCCGACCCATATTTTGCAATTCAATCGAAGCCAACATGAGCTGCTAAGGTCTTCGCTATGCCCATTGATATAGCAATACAACAACGAAGCAGCTCTGACGATGGGATACGAACATTGGTCAAACTGAGCAGAATAAAAAATTAGTAGTTATTTAAGATTACAAAGACTTCTCGATTTCCTAGTATGGATTTCTCTTCAAAACCACGTTGGATGGATTTAAGCGATGTTTCGAATAGCACTAGCACCCAGCAGAATTCAGGCGCTCTTCCAAAATATCATCGCGGCTGCTTCCGCGAAGAAGACCGTCACTCCTGCCCGGCAGGAAGTCATCGAGTATCTGGCTCACCAGTTGGAGCTGGCTGCTGAGACCTTATCGAAACTCGAGGTGAAGTTTCAGTTTCCCCAGGGTGAAATGGAGTGCCAAGCCAACTATCTTAGCATCGCGGTTGTCCTGTCTTACGACTGGGATAACGGGGAAGGAGAGCTTTTAGGGTCGCTGGCGAAGGCCTGGAATATCGAAGATAAAACAGAGTATCTTAATAGCCTGGTTGGTCAGGGGCCGGTTGCTCTTCTAGGGATAGTGCCGGGTCCTCCTATGACTCAGGCCATCACCTCGGTCCCAGAGATTGAAATGGCGAGTCCTGCGCAGAGTCAAGTGTCCCCTGAGGTCGCTCCGGCCATCCCCTATCAGCCTCCTCACACCGATCCCCAGTTTCCAACAAACTCCTCCCCTTCGGTCGATCTAGTGACATTCGGGAAGTGTGAAGCTTGTGGAAAGGCGATGAAAGTCAACTCCGCCTGACGGGCCAGCCAGCGGCCCGAAAGTTTCGCCCACAGAGTCAAAGTTCAAGAAACAAGGTTGGAGGAAAAGGCGCTAGTACGCGACTTCGCCGAGGAAACGCAGAGCCCGCCAAACCGTCCAAACAAACGCCCATTGTTATTGGCGCATGCATCGCTGCAGTCTTGCTCATTGGAGTCCTCGTAGTCCTCCGGCCGAAAGACAAAGCCTCTGAATCGCAAAGCGCCGAAGCGAGCAAAAAAGCGGTCATAGCAAAGAGCGTTGAGAAAAAACCAAGCGCGAAGAATCTGCGAGATTCTAAGAGCGAAAAAATAGAAAAGGTGGTCTACGACTTTAAGAATGGCGCTCCAGAGCTGCCTGAGGATCTCGGTCAAGCACTCGCGATGATTCAGGCGTACGAAACCCAAAAGAAGGACGATTTATCGGGGCTCGTCAAGCTCTACTCCGATTACATTGATCGACTCCCAGCAAGCGCAGACACCCGTGACCACGACGATCATCTCGCAGAGCTAAAGAAGAAGCTCGAAACGAGAACGAATAAGCGTGCCAAAGTTCTTCTGGCCGAAGTAAAGGCCTATTGCGCGAGAGAAGACTACAGCCGCGCCACGAAGCTCTGCAAGGACGGAGTGAAAGCGCTAAAAGCAGACAACGCCGATCAAGATCTCATTGATAGTATTGAACTGGAAATAAGCTCCATAACAGAGCAAGAAGTGAGCAACACGGCGCTCAACAAGGTTTTCAAAACCCTGCCAAAATTTGACGCAAAAAAAGCCGCCGATAATGCCGTTTTAACACTCAGTGGCAAAGCCCTTTATGAGCATCGCGATGAGAAAGATCTTCCAGCTTACAAACGCCTCCACAAACGTGCCATGGCGGAGCGCTCCTTGCTCCGCAAGCTCCGTTACAAGAAGGCCCTCAAGCGCCTGGAAGCGGCCCGTAATTCAGTCACCTCCGATGCGTCTGATTTCAAGAAGGCTCTCGGGGAGCGACTCAAACTGGCGCGAGAGCGGACGAAACAGAGTCCCTTCGAATTTGCCGGTGGATCTCACGTTATTGACTTGCGAGAAAACCGATACACACTCTCCGCCAAGGGTGGACGCATTGAAGCAGGCTTCCGCTTCGGAATCCGACCTAAAATGACCGCACGAGTCCTTCGCCAGGCCTGCCGCCCTAACAACATTGATGACCTCATCCAATTGCTTGTCTTTTCACTGAAATACGATCAGTACAAAGACGCGACCTTCGCCCATAAGAAAATCAATAAATACGATCCCGAGCTCGGCAAGCTTCTCCCGGACCTAGTCAAGCTTAAAGGACGAGCAAAGTTGTTCTCTGGGAGTCCGATCCCTGGCAAGAAGACGCCGGGAAGCCTCTACAACTTTGCCAAGCCCCGCAGCCCCGATGTGTTAGGCGATTGGACGCCCTACGATTCTAAAACCAAGGTGAAGCTGATCCCCAAAAAAGGCCTACAAGTGACCGGCGAAGATTTAAACCTCATCATGAAAGAGGTCGGCTTCAAGGATGGACTCAGCGTTGAGTTTGATTGGCCAATTAGCGAAGAGATAGACGGGCTGGTATCCCTAGGTCTCGACATCCTCGGGAAAAAAGGTATCCGAGTCGCGGCCTATGTTTCCTCAAAGAATAAGTCCGTTCAACTCGTAACCGGAAAGGCCGGCGAGGAATTCGCCGGGAGTGATCAATGGATGAAGGGCACTGGCAAAGAGACGATACGCCTCACTGCGCGCGGCAACACCGCCATTTTGAAAGTGGGAAACAGCGTTCAACGAGTCCAGATCCCTCCTTTCAAACGTGTAGTCGTCGAGCTTGACGGAGTTGTCGATGCTCGCAGCCCGAGTCAATCCATGATTTGGCCGTCATTGAAAATTGAAGGAAAAGCCCGAGATAACTGGAAACGCAAGAACCGAGTCGCCTACAAACAGAGTGTTCATAACGCCACCCTCCGATTTCAACAAGCACGGGAGAAACTCCGTCGTATTCAACGTCAAAAAGCCTCCGGACAAGCCAGCGAAAAAAAGGACTTGCTCCCCTCAACAGACGACGCGTTTTGTCTCTCCTCCCTCAATAAAAAGGAAATGAAAGCCTATAAACTTGCCTGGGAAGACTTTGAGGAAGGGAATATAAAGGAAGCCTTTGAAGCGTTTGAAACCTTTATCTCCACCCACGAGCACCTCCCCGGACCCTATCTCGCTCAATCAATCATCTACTTAGTCGGAGAGCGCTACAAAGAAGCCGAAAAACACCTCGATTCAGCCCTCTCCATTGAACCTGATTTTCCCGAAGCCTTAATTTTTAGAGCTCGCATGAATCAGGCCTTTGGCAAAACAGAAGAAGCTGTAAAAGACCTGACGAGAGTCTTGGAGCTTGCTCCCGACTCCTCCATCGGCTATCGCCAGCGCGGTATGCTCGCCCTTGAGAACGACGACTTAGAAGGCGCAGAGAAAGACCTCGCGGTCGCTGTTGACCTGGATCCTACGGACGTTGAAACCTACCGACATTACTTGAGCGTGAAGCAAGTCGCCGAAGGCCCGCCCTGGGAAAAGACCTACGTTCACGAATCCACACACTTTACGGTGAAGACAAACATTTCCCAGAAGCGCGCTAAAGAAGTCTCGGATATGCTTGAGAAGGCGCGCATGTATTACGCGACGGTCGTGCCGGATACAACCGTTGGAAAAAAGGCGAAGAAGGCCGTCTGCCTTGTATTCGATACCGATATTGGCCTCTTCAATTACTCCGCGCTCATGTTTGGAGAAAAGCACGACCCTCAAGTACTCGGACTATACACGCCGTTTTACAAGCAACTCTTATTCTTTGAAGACAAAAACGACGTCAACGGCGACGAATTCCGCCACGTTCTCTACCACGAAGGTTTTCACCGCTACTCTGACGAGGTCATGCCTGGCTTACCGATTTGGATGGATGAAGGACTCGCTGAGTTTCTCGCCGGCGAGCTGTCCACCAACAATGGAATACTGGAAGGGCGACTGTCCAATCTTGAAGATGGTTTCAAATATGGAATCATTCCATCGGTCGGCCAATTATTTATCATGAGCCAAAGTGAATTCTATGATGAAAACGGTCCCTTTAACTATGCCGCAGGCTGGGCGCTCTGTCGCTATCTCGTGCGAGGCAATGCAAAGGAGCGGGAGCGCTTCAAAGCATTGATTCTACGTTTACAAAAGCGAGAACCCTACTATCTCGCCCTCGTCAAAACCTTCGAGAACGTCGACTTCGAAGACCTCGATCGGCGCTGGCGAAACTACGTCAAGCAGATGCGTCGGTGACCGCATCGTGAATGTTCAGCTGTCCTAGACAGAAATCATAGGAAGCGAACAATGACAGTGAACTCAATGGCGGCGCTGATCTATTCTTTCAAAACAAAGCTATCAAGAATGCGGGGAATAAGCTCTTCAGTGTTTTTCAAGTTTTGATCTGTAAGAGGATTAGCGCGGCTACTCACTAAGAAAGCCGATACGGAAGCCAGCCTCTCCCCCGAAAAGGAACGTAGCAGTTTTTCAAAACGAACGCCGCGCTTCCATTGGTCGGCGAAGTCGAGAGTCCA
>JARGOJ010000339.1 GCA_029210225.1 Planctomycetota bacterium | reverse complement strand
CCTCTCACTGGAATTCGGTCGTCCCTGGATGTCATTGAGGGGGAGGGAGAAGGCGGCGACAAAGAGGTTGTTGACGAGTTCCTCGGATTGGCCCGGCGAGAGATTGATCGCGCCGATAGACTCATTGGAGAGCTGCTCAATTTTGCCAAGCCACGATCTTTGCAACGGGAAATGGTTGTCGTCAGTAAATTGATTGAGGAAACCCGAGCGTTAATTGACGCTCAAGCTCAGGGCAAAGGAGTTGTCATAGAGCTTGAATTGAACAATGATCAGAGTCTCAGCGGCGATGTCGATCAATTGAAACAGGTGCTCATTAATTTAATGTTGAACGCTATTCAACACGCCCCCGAGCAAGGTGGGCGTGTTTCTGTGACGTTGTCTTTGGCGGCGCAATCTTGCATTATTGAAGTCGAGGACAATGGGCCGGGAGTGTCTGTTGAGAACGCCGGTCGGGTCTTCGATCCATTCTTTACAACACGAGCCAAGGGGGTCGGTTTAGGTTTAGCGATCTCTCACCAAATCATCGGGAATCATGGTGGGGAGCTGACTCATACGCGCTCTGAAATGCTGAAAGGAGCTTGCTTTCGGGTTGTTTTGCCGATTCACTCAAGCTAAGCCATGGCGGTGGCCGACTTAATCAGTATTGAAGACTGATGATATGAGGCTGGGCAAAACGATGAGCGATGGCATAAAGGAGACCTTCACATTTCTTTGGAAGCAGATGCGGGCTTTGATATTTCCTCTCATTTTCTTCGCGCTCTTAATCGCCTCTCATGTCATTCAGATTCCTGGTCTCAGCCGCTACGACTTCTTGTTCTTCGGGGCTGTTCTGGCTCAGTTAACTCTGCTCTGGACCCGTGTTGAGACTATGGATGAGGTGAAGGTCATCGCTGTCTTTCATCTCATTGGCCTTGGACTGGAGCTCTTTAAGACCCAGCCAGGAATTGGCTCCTGGGCCTATCCAGAAGAGGCGGTCTTTCGCGTTTCAACAGTGCCGCTCTACAGTGGTTTTATGTATGCGACGGTGGCGAGTTATCTCTGCCAAGCCTGGCGCTTATTCGATGTGAAGTTGACGGACTACCCACGCTATTGGCTGAGCATACCTTTGTGTTTACTGATCTACGGCAATTTCTTCAGTCATCATTTTATGGTCGACTTGCGCTGGGTTTTGAAGGTCTTGGTCCTCATTGTTTTTTGGCCGACCATGGTGCAGTTCACAGTTCGCAAGAAAGAACGCCGGATACCATTGATTCTGTGTTTCGTGGCCGTGGGACTCATGGTCTGGGTGGCGGAGAATATATCGACCTTCTACGGCGCCTTTGTTTATCCCAATCAAAAGACGGGGTGGGCGCTGGTCAGCTTCGGCAAGATGAGCTCTTGGATGCTCTTGGTGATTCTCAGCTTTATCATCGTGGCCGACTTGAAATTCGTCAAAGCAAGGAAAAATAAGCCTCTCACTGAAAGTACAAAGAGAGAGGGACAAGCGCTTGGCCTATCCCTCTCCAATTTCAATATGATTGATGACTCAGGGGAAAAGTCTATCCCCGCTGATCAATAGGCACATAGGGGCGACTGTTGTGACCCGTGTAAATTTGGCGAGGGCGGCCGATACGGGTGGTTGGGGTCTCATTGAGTTCTTTCCAGTGGGAAATCCAACCGGGGAGACGCCCGAGGGCGAACATGACCGTGAACATATTGACGGGAATGTTAAGCGCAGAATAAATGATGCCGGAGTAGAAGTCGACGTTGGGGTAGAGCTTGCGCTTGACGAAATACTCGTCGCTGAGTGCGGCCGCTTCTAATTCTCTAGCAATATTGAGGAGCGGGTTGGTGATACCGAGCTGAGCCAAGAGCTTGTCACAGACGCCTTTGAGGATCGTGGCGCGTGGGTCGAAGTTCTTATAAACCCGGTGACCAAAGCCCATGAGGCGAACCCCCGAGCTCTTATCTTTGGCCTTAAGCACGAACTTAGAAACATCGCCGCCATCGGCCTGGATGCTCGTCAACATATCCATCACTGCCTGATTCGCGCCGCCGTGGAGGGGTCCCCAAAGCGCGCTGATACCGCCGGAGATCGAAGCGAAGAGGTTCGCTTGAGTCGAGCCAATCAAACGGACAGTCGAGGTGCTACAGTTTTGTTCGTGGTCGGCGTGAAGGATGAGCAGCAGGTTGAGGGCTTCAACGACGACGTCCGGAATTTCCAAGGTCTCAGAGGGGACTGAGAACATCATGTTGAAGAAGTTCGCGCAGTAGCTGAGGTCGTTCCTCGGATACACGCGAGGTTGATCAATCGATGTTTTGTAGGCACAGGCAGCGATGGTCGGGAGCTTCGCGATCATTTTGATAATCGCAAGATCGACGGCCTCTTCGTCTTTTGGATCGAGGAGCTCTTGATAAAAGGTGGAGAGGGCGCTGCTCGCGGAGCTGAGCACTCCCATGGGGTGAGCGTCTTGGGGGAAGGCGTCGAAGAACTTCACCATTTTCTCTTTGATGAGGGTGTGCTGCTTGATGTCGCTTTCCCATTTATCGAGCTGTGTTTTTGTTGGAAGCTCGCCGTAAACAAGAAGATAAGCGACTTCAATAAAGCTTGATTGCTGGGTTAATTCTTCAATGGCGATGCCTCGGTAGCGGAGGATGCCTTTTTCTCCATTGAGAAATGTAATTGCAGAGCTGGATGAGGCGGTATTAGCAAAGCCATTATCCACGGTGATTAAATTGGTTTCGGCACGGAGTTTCGAGATCACAATGCCTTGTTCGCCTTCGGATCCCACGACAACGGGACACTCTATTTCCTTATCGCCGAAGCTAATCTTTGCAACGTCGCTCATAGTCTCTCCTGATTTCTTTTCGTTCAAGGTTTCCAGCAGCCTAAGGCCCCCAGGCATCTACCCATGCTTGGACGCACGAAGACGAGTCTCAGTAATTATAGAGGTATCGATGAGTCTGAGAAAGTGTAAAGCAAAGCGGGAGAAATATTTCCGCTGACAACGAGGCTTTCTCTGCCCAAGATTTCAATTCAGTTGTATCAATTGTAACTTTTGAATGATCAGGACGACCTGAGAAGAAATCAGCCGTGTTCGAAGTGCTCGTATATTTTGTAACCCGCAATAATGATCCCGATCACAAAGAGCGTGAAGAAGAAGATCTTCCAGATGCTATAGGGACGTTCCCCCTGCACCTCTCCGGTCCGCGCATTGACTAGGAAGCGATAGACCTTTTCCTTAAAGCGATAGGAGCTGATCCAAATCGGTAAGAGTATGTGCTTAAAGGTCACGTTGTTATACGTCGTTGATTGGCTGGAAACCCGCTGTTCATCGCCCCCAATGTCTCGTTTAATATCTGAATAAATGGTCGGCGCCATGAGCTCTTTCGCTCTCTCAAAACCCCGTCTCAAATCAATGCCATAGCTCTCTGCTTGAAAGCCGCTGAGATACTCATCTTGATAGGGGACTAAGGCCTCCAGATCCCAGGGCTCCAATGCTTCAGCGTAAGACCTCGGTAGTGATTCCGATGCGACCACTAAGACATCGTCAAAGTTTCTTGAGACAGTGCCGCTCGCCGGATACCAACGAGTCTTTCGTACTTGGCGAGTCTTTGTTTCAGACTGCCCATTGACGGTTTCTGTGTAGGTTTCCGTGACCCAATAATGTTCGCCACGTTGCCCGGTGTATTGAGTGCGAGTGTAGCTGTCGTACGTCCAATGCGGAACATAGACTCCCTTTATCACTCCTCTCTGGGCATAACTCTTTAACTTGTTGGGGGCAAACCAACGGGTCTTAAGCCAGGCTCTAAATTTCTCAAGGGCCACTTGTTGAACGATTTTGAAGGGCAGTAGGGATCGTGGCTTGATGCCCTTTTTAGAAGTCTTTGTCATCACGAGCGGCGTGTCGCAGTAGGGACATTCCGAGGCGACTAGATTTTCCTGAAAAGTGGTCTGGGCGCCGCAAGCGGTGCAGTCGACTGTTTGTTGCTCGAAGGACTCGGCTTGGCTTTCGAGTTTTTCGAGGTAGTCTCTAAAATTGAGTTCACGAATGGCCTTGGTGCTTTTTGGAATAGGCACCGTCGATTCGCAATAGGGGCACTGAAGAGTCTCTTTGTTGGGTTGAAACTCAAGCAAGGCGCCGCAACTATTGCAATCGAAGCTTTTCATGGAAGGGCTCCCGAAATGGGGTCAGTGTTACTGCATATCTTCAGGCAATGGGAAGCAAGGGAGCATTCCGAGGGCCATGGACCCAAGGGGAGTGGTTAGGGCCTGGGCAAGCTCTAGAGCGTTGTCTGTGTTAATTCGAGCCACGATGAGCGGAAGGATATCCAAGGCGAGCATGGCGACCTTATCCTTCTCTTCGGCAGGCTTGAGCATCTTCATATTGCGAGTGACGTTCTTCTCAAACCAACGGCGGCGAGTTTCGAGCATCCGGCGCAGCTTGTTCTGAAGTGTGGTTGGCCGGGCGTTTTGCTTGGCCATGTCGAGCAAGGTGAGGAGGGGCTTTTCGGCGAGGGTGTAGCTGTCGATGAGCTTAGGCATGCTGGCCCGAATCATCTCTTGGAGCCGCTCGGCTTGTTTCTCTCCAGGGTTTCGGAAGGTGAAGCGGGCGCAGGCGAGATGTTTGGCTTCCTCGACGAGGCTGTGATCGGAGAGGCACATGGGGACGCCATGAATCAACGCGGCCAGAGTTCCCGACACAAGACCGGGGGCCAGGCGGCCACCAATCGCTCTTTGAACATCGAGCAAGCCGTATGTCGGCAGCTCTGCAAAGGTGAAGGGGTTTTTGGTGAGGCGGGTCTTCTGCTCTTCTACGTAACCAACGATGTTCGCTTTCGTGAGGCCGATGGAGCTCTTCCGAGAGTGGAGCTGGGCTCGACGGGCGAGTTTCTTGAACTCTATGTCACTCGGTGATTGCTGAGGGACAGCAAGCACGAAGCTGAGGCGACGGTTGAGTCGCGCCCATCGTGTTAAAGCGCCGACAGGACCCGATCCGATTGTTTCGGAAGGGCCCTGTGCTTTCGGACTCGAGGTCGTCTTTTTGGCTTTGTACTTTGGATTGCGTTTTTGAGACTTTTTAAATTTGGTCATAGGGGTCTTAGTTACCAACGAATACTGAGAGCCGGGGTATCACCCTGGCTACGAACGTGAACGGCAAAGTCGCCATAAATATCGATTCCATTATCTAAGAAAACGATGCGACCTTGTTTAAGTGTGATGACTTTTTCTCCCGGGGCGCTGACTGAGCGACCGAGGAAATTGGCGGCGGCTTCTCCAAGCTCTAACTTGAGATCCACGTTTTTAAGCTCTTGAACAGCAGGATTGCCTTTGGAGTCAATCGTCGCGAGGGCTTCAAAAAAGAGGTGAGATTCGTCGCCTTTGATTGTGACTTTTGTGTCCGAGCCTGGGCGGGTCATAGTAATTTTTGACCCCGCACGAAGCTTGATCTTGAATTCCATCTTTACTGGTTTCCGTGAACCGTCCGCGGCGCGGCCGCCACCATTCACGTCGAGGCGAGTGCTGCCGCGAAGATCGGCGTCCGTGCCGTTGCCGCCGCGAACGCTGGTGTCGCCAAGGTCAATCGACCCGCTAAGACCGCCGTCGGCCGAGGCAGAGAAGATCGCCTTGCCGTTTTTCACGCTGGCTTTCAAGGCGCCCATGGAGAGGTTTGAGTTGCCGAGGAGTAGGTGAGCGTTAAGGCCGCCTTTGGCGCGCTTAATGACTTCGGCGAAGTTCTTGAAGACGTCTTGTTCCTGATTCAGGCTATCGAGGTTGAACTCGATATGAGTGCCCTTTTTGATCTCCCCGTCAAAGTTCACTCCTTCAACGGCTTCTTTCGAGACGTCGGCGAACTTACTGGAGATATAACCTTTCACGGTCCGTCCCGTGACGCTCTTGCCTTCGACTAAATACCAAAGCTTGCCTGTGGCATCTTTTGATTCTTTTAGGATATCGAGCTTCGTGCCCTTGGAGAAGGACGAGAGGCGGGCGTTTTCGATGCTTGGTCCTGAGCGAACGTTGAGACGCTCAGCGGTGACGGTCGCAATTCGGCGATAAGTCTTTGCGTTCTTAATGAAGAGTTTGCCGTCGGCTCCGGTTGTTCCAGAGGCGCTGAAGGATCCACGGCGGACGTCAATGTCATCGCCTCGGTGGCGAATGTTCAGGTCGGTGGAGAGCTTGAGGTTGTTTGGACCATGGGGAAGGTCTAGCTCGATCATGTCGTTCTTAAAGCGCGTTGCTCCGAGCATGAGGTCAAGGTCAATATTCCCGTCGAAGTTTGTTCCTGCACCATAGTTGACGCTGCGATTGCTGCTCAACGGGGTGAAGGTGGTGAAGCGGCGAATATCGGCGTTGAGTTCAGAGCCCTTGAGGATTGTGACTTTGCCTTCCATCTCTCCGCTGCCAATGGCGGCCGCCATTCCAGTGCTGGCGACCTTCGTCCGGACTGTTCCGGTTCCGCGGTGAACAATGAGGCCGTCGCGGGTTGTCATGTCACCATTCATATCAATGGTGCCGGTGAGGTTGAGGGGATCGACTTTGAGGCCGTCAAACTCAACGCCTTCTAGTTTCATAGGACCAGAGAAGCTCGCGTTGTATTTGCCTTCCGTGATTTCGAAGGACGGACGACCATTGTTATAGACGAAGCGGTGATCAACAGATCCTTCTGCTTCGGCGTTACCAGCGTAAACCTTGGTGTTCTTTGGAAGGAAAAGATCGATATTGCGACCTTTGAATTTGAAATCGGCTTTGCCGTCCCACTCAAAGTTGACGCG
The DNA here is from genome assembly GCA_029210225.1 of Planctomycetota bacterium. GTDB lineage: Bacteria > Planctomycetota > J058 > J058 > JARGOJ01 > JARGOJ01. The sequence continues at coordinate 1,624 of JARGOJ010000339.1, read as the reverse complement.
TTCATTGCTGTCTCCGTTAAGCGGCGCTGAGAAGCGGTAGCGGCCCGTGACTGAAACGTTTCCAGAATCAACGTCTCCGTCAGCAGGACCGAGGCTTAGGCGACCGTTGCGGTGAAAGTTCGCGTTGACGGTCGCAATGTTGTTTCCCATGCTCTCAAGGCGACCGTTGACGTTCTTAGCGGCTCCGCTGAGGGCGAGGTTGTAAGTGCCTTTAGGGAAGGTTGCAACTTCTCCGGCCATGTCGAGCTCGGAGGCATCCAATGTTGCGTTGCTCTTCCAGTTCACGGTGGAGACAATACTGGCGACGTCTGTTTCGCTGTCGCTCGGGGTGCTGGCCATTTTTACCAGGCCTTCGAGAGTCGGAGGCCAATCGGGAAGCTCGAAGTCTGCGCCGACATCTCCAACTCCGAAGAGCAGGAACTTGACTCGGCCGTCTTTTTTAATAGTGATATCTGGCAAGCCTTTGAGGTGGAGGCGTGTGTCGCCGTTGCGCTTCTTTTCGATGTTAGTGATTCTTAGGTCGGGCATTCCTTTGATATCAATGTGAAGCTCACCTTTGCGGTTAAAAGTGACCTTGTTGATCTTCTTACCGGCGAACTTCATGGTGCCCTTGGGGGTCAGGTTGAGCTCGTCGAGGTAGATCTTGCCGTTCTTCTTCTTAAAGCTGACCTTCGCGTCAATCTTTGCACCGGAGCTTAGCTCCATGCCAGCGACCTTGTGGCCCCGGCCATTGTTCTTTGTTTGAAAAGAAACAGCGAGCTCGACAGCGCGAATGATCTTCGCGTATTTCATTAACTCTGCAGGAGAAGTTCCGGGGCTTGTTCCTGCCGGAGCGCGATCTGTAGGAGCCATGATCTCTGCGGGTTGGTCAAAGCTCAAGAAGTCATCTTGGGCGGAGGCCGTCGTGGGAATGGCAAGGAGCAAGACACCTATTATAAAAGGCGCGCATTTTCTGAGTTTTGCCATGGTTCTAAGTTCCCTTTTCCCTTGAGAGCGAATGCCCATTGTAGAGCTTATGCACATCCGTAAGCAAGCGTCGGACCAATGGAATGATGTTTTTGAGGCTTTTCCTCATCTCCCGTCGCAGGCCCATGAATTTTGAAACGCCTTAAGTTTTCCTGGGGAAAGTCACAGAACGAATGTACGGGCTTTGTCTTCCGTCCCAACTTGTGTTTCAGGTCCGGGTCATCCGTGACTCTGAGATGAGGCGAACTTTCGTGTCATCGGGGCAGGATTAGCGAAGGAGGGAGGAGGGAAGGCCCGTTCTGGACTCATTTTTGTTTGGAGAAGGGAGGAGAGGAGAAAAGAATAAAACGCCGTATTAGCGAAGGGAGGAGCGGTGCACGAGCGAAGCGAGTTGCAAGCCCTGAGCGCGGGTTGAGGGGAATCGGGGATAGGGTGCGAAGCACCTTAACTTCCCCGAATAAATAGCTGTCCTGTATTAGCGAAGGGAGGAGCGGTGCACGAGCGAAGCGAGTTGCAAGCCCTGAGCGCGGGTTGAGGGGAATCGGGGATAGGGTGCGAAGCACCTTAACTTCCCCGAATAAATAGCTGTTCAGTATTCTAAACGCACGAATCAGAAAGCTTCTTCCTAATGTCCCCGAATAAATAGCTGCCCTGTATT
>JARGOJ010000338.1 GCA_029210225.1 Planctomycetota bacterium | reverse complement strand
GGCTACGGGACTGGCGCTTTGTCATGAGAAGGGGATTGTTCATCGGGACGTGAAGCCTAACAATATTGTCATTGGTTACGATGAACGGCCTGTATTAGTCGACTTTGGACTCGCTAAGAGAATGGATCCAGGGGCGGAGAAGAGCGTCCAGCAATTGACAGAGACCGGTCAGATGCTTGGAACTCCGGGCTTTATGCCCCCGGAGCAATTGGAGGTCAAAGGCGATTATGGCCGAATTGGTCCCCCCTCTGATGTCTGGTCCCTCGGCGCGACTCTTTATTACTGCCTTTGCGGACAACAGCCCTTTGGGAAACTGCCGTTTAACGCTTGGTGCTTCGCGATGACCGGGAGCACCCCGACCCCAGCGCACGAATTGGATAAATCAGTCCCGCGTTGGCTGTCTGACCTTTGTCAAGAATGCCTAGGCCGCAATCCCGGCGATCGGCCGACCATGAAGGCCTTGGCGAAGCGCTTAGATAAACTTCACGCCCAACGACAGTTCAATTGGCGACGATCCATTCCATTGCTAGTTCTCGTCGGCCTCGCTATCGCATTGCTCGCTTTTCTAGATGTGATGGATCGTGCAGCTCCGTTGCTTGAGTTAGAAAAGTCAAAGTTCATCAGCACCGAGGCAGGCGCTCTGATCGTCGCGGGGAAAGTTGTCGATCGAAATCCCTATTGGGTCGAGATTCAGAAAAAACGATATCCGGTTGATGAATTGGGTCATTTCGAGCTTCCGTTAACTGGCCTGTCTGAAGGGGAACATACACTCTCAGTCCGAGCCTCCGACCGTTCTGGAAACTTAAGCCAACTTCAATCAATAGTGGTTCTTGTTGATCGAGCTGCGCCGACTTTGACCTTCCAATCGAAGGACGTTCGAGACGGTGTATTGAAGTTGGATGGTTTACTTTCGGAAGATAACTGTCGTCTGAAGATCAATGGACAGGAGGTCGAAGTCATCGCGAGGCAGTTCCGCTTTGATATACGCGTTTCAGGGCTGACTGAGGACATCACTGTCGATATCATCGATCAAGTGGGTCATCGGACCGTGAGTCAGGCCGAGAATATATTTGTGATTCGGCACTCCGGGACCCGTATGAAATCGCTGCGACAAGCGCTGGATACTGCGCCCATCGGCGCGACGCTACTTCTTTTTCCTGGTGTTCATCATTGTCCCCCGCGCCTATCTAGAAACGTAGAAATAGTCGGCCTTGGAGCCCCTGAAACAGTGATTCTGCAGTTAGATCGAGGATTGATTATCAGTGAGGGACTCTCAGTGAGCCTCAAAAGTCTCACCGTGAAAAGTGACAAGCACGGAATGAAGACGGTGATAGAAGTTCGAGAAGCGGCGTTGTCCATAGCCAATTCAATCGTTAGCTGCGAAGGTGAGCGCATGATCCTCGCGAGCAGTGGCTCACAGGGAAGAGCACGAGCGGTCCTTCGTATGACAAACACGAAGTTCAAGCGGCGCTTTGGCGCGTGTCTGGTCTTGGAAAATTCAAAGCTGATCGCGGAGGATTGCCAATTCTCAGATTTGGGGCCATCCCTTCGTGTCCCGAAGGTCTTTGGGTCTGCGAGCGTGGAACTACGTACGAACAGTGAAGGACATTTTCGCCGCTGCGTCGTGAACAGCTCCCGTGATCGCGGTGTATTCATACAGCAATCTTCAGGGTTCTTTGATGACTGTGAGTTTAAAGCGAATTACTGTGAAGGAGTCTGTGCTATTGATCGAGCGAAGCTTGTTTTTAAAGGCTGCCGCTTTCTTGGAAACAACTATTCAGGGGTGTCCCTGGGTAACCGCTGTGTCGGTTCTTTTCGCAATTGTCAATTGGACGTCAATGGCCAAACGAGTGGCACGGGTCGTCGACGTTGCGGACTGGCCATTCACGATGAGTCGGGCGTCGATGTTCGAAACTCCCAGTTTGTAGGGAACCTCGGAGCTGGAATCTTGGTGGTGAAGTCGTCAGTGAACGTCTATCGCTGCAAGATGATCAAGAATGGAAAGGGCGCGATCGTAAATCGGGGAGGGGCTGTGACCCGCCAAAAAGCAGAGAGAGTTTTCAAGTCGTTACGAGATTGAATCAACGCCGTTTTTTTCCGGTGCCGGGCTTCTTGAGTTGGTCAATGATGGCTTGGCGAATCTTGTTGTAACTTTGCTTTCTCGCCTCGTCCATCATTGGGGTCTCTTTCATCATTTTATTGAGAGTCTGAAGGGCTTTTGGAGCCTTGCCAGTCATAAGATAAAACCTCCAAAGCATGTCGGCTGGGCGGCTATCTTTCGGTCGTTTCCCCAAGTATTTTGTCAGCTCCACCTGACCCTTCGTGGCATCGCTAACAATGATCTTCTGGAGCTTACCCAACTCCTTTAACTTGGCCTCGGCAGCCTCTTTCCTACCTGCCTTGGCCATCTCAGTAAAATTCGCAGAGATGCTCTGACATTGATTCTTTAGGATGAGAATGCGCTCGTAGTAAAGCTTGGCGAGATCAAAGCGGGGTTCGATAATTGAGGGGATGTAAAGGGATAAGCCTTCCAAGACGAGGATTGCGTCATTCAACCGACCCTTTTTATGCAGTTTCTGGGCGAGGGCGACGCGTTGCTTGACGAAGGCCGCGATAAGCGCCTTGCTTGGTTCGGCGTTGCCTTTTCCGGGATACTCCGCTTCCCGCAGCTTGACTCGCGACGCAATCCTTGAATATTCCTCGTCCGGTCCCCCAATTGCGAATCTTGGAGCGAAGACTCCAAAGATCAGTAAGAGAGTGAAAAAAGCGCGAGAATTGAGTCGGTTCATGAGGAAAAATCCTGCTCTATGCAAAGCCCGATCAGGCCCGTATTCGACGCTCAGCTTAGCGGATTTTTCGGACGGGGTCTATCACCAAGACTTTTTCACAAATGCTTGACGATCCCTGGGATAAAGCTCGTATAACAGGACTCTAGGCAGGGCCAACGCTCGGATTTCCCATCAATGCGAGGAAAGAGCAAGGCCTTTTCAACGCTAGGTCGTGATTGAAGAGAGTTTTTGAGCGAATGACCGAGTCGGAATCATTGGACACCGCAGACATGACAGAGATAGCGACCGATGTCACAAGCGAGGCGGAGAGCGCTGAATCAACGTTCCAGGGCATTGGAACACTCACAGAAGGCTCTCTTCATGCTGGGCTGAAGGAATACTATAAGGCTCCCGGTGATTCCTTCGAGGTCAAAGTCGGGACCCACCACATTGATATCGTTCGAGATGACCTCCTGATCGAAATTCAGACCGTCAACTTCTCCGCCATGAAGAAGAAGCTTAGGAAACTGCTCAAGGCCCACTCAGTGCTGCTCCTTCATCCCATCCCACATAAAAAGTGGATTGTCAGGGAAGACGCCGAGGGAGAGCGACAGAGCCGGCGGAAATCTCCGAAGACAGGGACCGTTCTACAACTCTTCGAAGAGCTGATCCGAATCCCTCATCTTCTTGACCATCCCCGACTGAGCATTGGCGCGCTCATGATTCACGAGAACGAGATTCTCCGAGACGATGGGAAGGGAAGTCGACGGCGCAAGCGCTGGAGCCGCCGCGACCGAGAGTTGATCGACGTCGTTCGGGAAGAGTATTTTGAAGACCCAGCCGACTTCTTGCGCCTGCTTCCGAGTTCCTTGCCTGAACCCTTCTCCGCGAAACAGCTAGCCCGAGCGGCCAAAGTGAAGATTAAGCTAGCCCGCTGTATCACTTACACTTTACGTCGCTGCGGCGCTCTCGAAATGGTTGGTAAAGACGGCAACACCCTTCTTTACAGCCCTGCCTAGACTTGCCCTTGTTCCAAATATTCGGCGAGCGTAGGGTACCTTAAAGCTCGTCGAGGAAAGCTTCTCCTGAGATGAAGTGTCCAGCAACGGCGAGGGCGGCGCCTTTGAGGGTCTGGTCGCTTTGGACCTGATCGCGCATTCTTTGCAGGGCGAAGTGAACGGCCCCCGTCGAGCGTCCGAAGGCTGTCCCTATCTCAAGCAGGGTCAGGTCGGTGAAGTGGCGCGTGAGCGACATAGCCAATTGTCTGGCTTTAGCAACAGCGGGCTTTCTATTCCCCCCAAGGATCGCCTCGGTTGAGACTCCCAACGCATTCCCGACGTATCTCGCTATGTTTTCTGGGGACGCGGTCTCTTCGCTCGAACCCAACATTTCATTTAAGGCATTTTTTGCGGAGGCCAAGTCGACCTCTCTATCAATGAGCCGAGCATAAGCGCCAAGCTTCGTGAACGCACCCACAAGGTCACCGGTGTTCGAGGGGATCTTGCTAGCGAGAAAAGACAAGACCTCGGGGGAGAACTCACAGCCGAGCTGACGTTGTTGGCGCTCCAAGATCTCATAGCGCTGTTCATAATCGGGGAGCTTCAGCTCAACAATGACTCCGGCCATTAGGCGACTTCGGAGGGCATCGTGGAGTCCACCGATCTCCCGGGGAGAGCTGTTCGAAGAGAAGACCAGCTGTCCTCCACGGGCCAGCATGCCATCGAGGATGCGCATGAGCTCCGTTTGAAAAGCGTTCTTCGTGCTGATGACTTGGAGGTCGTCGAGGACCAGGAGGTCGAGGTTACGGTAGCGATTGCGGAACTGATCGAGGTTGTTGTTGTGAGTGGAGAGGCCGAAGTAACGAGAGAGGCTCTCGGTGCTTACAAAGGCCCAGTTCTTCTTTGGGAACAACTCGCGAAAGCGCAAGGTGAGTCCCTGAATGAGATGGGTCTTTCCCACACCTGGGGGGCCGTGAATGATAAAGGGATTGTAGTCGAGTCCTGGTTGCGACGCGATGTTGGCCGCGAAGCTGGCGCCGACTTCATTGCCGCAATGGGCGAAGCGATTGAGGCTGTGCTTGGGGTTGAGCGTGACCGTATCAATGCTCTGGCGGACCTTGCTGGACGGTCTTTGGTGGCTTCGACTACGCCGCGCTGTCTTTCCCGATGCTCTTGGACCCGCGAGTTCCTTCGTGGCCTCGGAGCTTCCAACGACGACTTTTATTGAGGGCGTTGTTTGAAGGTCGAGGACGTCCGTAAGCATCTGCTGAATATCGCGCAGGTGTTTGCGAGTTGTCGAAGCGGCGCGAGGAGTCGGGGCCTGGAGCGTGAGTAGGTCGTCGACCTCTAGGAGGCCGAGATAGGGGAGCCAGCGATGAGTTCTGGCCAGTCCAAATCGTTGTTGTAATCGGCTCACGATAGTGGGCCAGGCATCTGAAAAGCTGCGGGGCATTGTTCTTCTCCAGGCTTCGACTTTTCTTTCTATCGGCAGCCGTCCTTGCTTGCGCTCAGTCTGGAATGGGAACGGAAAAAAAACTTTGAGAAATGTGTCCGGACCATTAAGCGCTTGCCTCTTCTAGGGTGTCAGTAAGACCCAGACCCATTGAGTGTGACCGATGAAAACCCGCGCTTTATTTTCTTTGCTGCCAGCTCTCTTCCTTATGGCCTGCGGTGGTGGCGGAGGGTCGTCCTCGACCTTTACTCCGTCCAACGGGGCTCCCGCTGCGTCCCCTAGCAACCCGGGGACTCCAGCAACTCCAGGCAATCCTGGGAGCCCGACCGTGTTGACCTCAATCGAAGTTCGGTCAATGAACGCAGCGACTCGCCACGTCTCAACCCCCGCCTCTTCGGTCTCGGTGCTTCAGCTCGAAGTGACCAACACAAGCGCTCAAAACGCTCAGTTGAACGGCCTCACTCTCCAAGCTCAGGGAGACCTGGACGACGCCGTTGATGTCGGCGACGTGGTTCTTGCTCTCGATAGCAACGGCAATGGGCAGCTTGACACCGGAGAAACAGTCCTTGGAACAAATCGCTTTCAGACAAACGATGGCCCCGTCCAGTTCTCAGGGATAAGTCTGGCTTTGGCGGCTGGTCAAAGTCGCGCATTGCTTGTCAGCGTCAACTTGCCAATGTCCGGTGCTCGTGCTCGGCGCTTCGCGACTCGCCTTGAAACGGCCGCTGACATAGATATCTCAAGTCCCAACGCCACAGTTGTGATTCAAGGCGCTCCTGTCATGAGCCCATGGCTTTCTATGGGAGAGTGGACCGCGCCCCGAGAGTTGATTTCTTTGCCTGTTGAAGTTCTTGAGCCTCGCCTCGTTGCTGATGGCCGCGGCAACCTCCTGATGACCTTCTTTCGCAATCACAACTTTCGCAGCGACGTCTACTACAGCTACTTCAACGGCCGCTTTTGGTCTCAACCCTTCAACGTCTCGAATGTGGCGGATACGTCCTGGCACCCAGATATCGCGGTCGACTCAAACGGCACGCCATCCCTGATCTGGGAGCAAATGACTCAAGCTACAGGGAATCGAGACATCTACTTCTCACGCTTTGATCCAAGCAGCTTCTCCTGGACGAACCCTATCAATATTGGCGACCCAACGATTGATCAAGCCGCCCCCAAGATCGAAGTCGACGGCAACGACGTCGTCCATGTGATCTGGGAAGAGGCCGTCGCTGGATTCAACCAAGATATTGTTCACCGCTCCTTTGATGGAACAAGCTGGTCAACGCCGGTCAACCTTTCCAACTCGGCGGTCTTCTCCGCCCAACCTGCGATTGGCACGAACACAAGCGGCGATGTCGCTGTAGCCTGGCAAGAGCCGGTGGGCTTGGAGTATGAAATCGCCTTCCGCGCTATGACCAACGGAGCCTTTGGCGCCCAGGAGAGCGTCTTCAGAGACTCGAATCCTGTCAGTGAACCTTGCGTGAGCGCGCTTCCAGGCTCGGACTGGGTGGTTGCTATGACTGCGATCGACCTCGCCGGACAGGGGGTCTTCTTGTCGACACGCAGCGCCGGGGTTTTCTCGCCTCCTTCAAGAATCTCTCAAATTCAGTCGCTCGGTGAACGCGCTGACCTTATTCGTGGCTCCGGCAATACCTTGTTTAACATGGCCTGGCGCGAGACAGATAACAATGGTGACTCTGATATCTTCACGGCGAAGTTCGATGGCAACGCGTGGAGCAGTCCGGAGAATGTTTCGAAGACGCCGGGCACGAGCGTCGATCCGTCTCTCGCCCTGCTTGGTCATGGTGAGCCCATCGTTATGTATAACGATCGAATCTCAGGGGCTTTCCGCATTTATGAGAGCCACATTGATCCTTCTGGTTGGGAATCCAGCCGCGCCATGATGCAAACGCCCACGAGCTTGTCCGGCGCTGAAATGGCTCCAGATCGCCAGGGTGGCATTCATGCGGTTTGGGACGCCGAAGCTGGCGGCAACATAGAAATCTTTCATTCCTATCATGACGGTGTGTCTTGGTCGGCGCCTGAGAATATCTCCCGGAGCGCCGGTCGAAGCTCTAAGCCTAGGGTTGACGTGGCGGCCGATGGATCGGTCCATGTTCTCTTTGAAGAGAACGACAACGGAACCTTCGAAATCGCCCATGTCATATTATCTAATGGCGCCTGGTCTCGATTCCAGCTCGTTCAATTGAGCGCTGTTCAATCTTATAGTCCTGTGATCACTAGCCTAGATAATGGCGCGATGTTGGCGGCCTGGTCTGAAGAGCAAAGCGCGGGTCACTTCGATATCGTGACGGCGCTCTATCAATCTGGGCAGTGGTCAACTCCAAGCAACGTCTCTCAGAGCCCTGACTCGTCGTTTCAGGCGCGCTTTGCGAGCACCGGGAATTCGGCAGCGCTGATATGGCAAGAGACCATTCAAAGCCAGCCTATGCTTGTCCTGTCTGAGTTCAACGGACAGCTCTTTGCAGCCCCTACAGTTCTTGGAGCGGGAAAAGACGCCGACCTGGCTTTCGATCGCTCGAAGCAACTTCATATTGTCTTCGGTGAAACCATGAACAACCTTTCAACGGTCCGTCACATGTTGAAGGCTCCTGGAGCAACCCCGAGCAGTCCAACAAATCTATCGAGCTCGGCGGCTCCGACCTTCTTTCCTCGCTTGGCGATCGCCGGAGACGACGTTCATGTTGTCTGGGAAGATCAGGCGAATGGCGACGCGGAGATTTACTTCTCCACTTTGAACAGCGGCGCGTTCACGACTCCGCAAAATATTGCGAACACTCCAGGTCACAGCAACAGCCCTAGCATCATGGTCGATACTGGCGGCATCCTTCATGTCTTTTGGAATGAACAAGAAAATGGGGTTGAGACTCTGACCTTCGTGAGCCGGAATTAATTCCCTCGCGCTGTCGAATCACTCTTGCTGAGGACGTCCGGGATGGTCACCATCGCGGACGTCTTTGATTTTTTTGAGAGTGCACAATGACTGTATCGGCCCTTGTCTTCGACCTTGGTAATGTCCTCATTGATATCGACTTTGACCTTGTCTTTCAAAGCTGGGCAGGATCTTTAGAGTGTCCTGTGCAGGAGATTCGTGATCGCTTTCGCTCGCGACGATGTTGCCCTTGGGAGCGAAGTTCTTGTGGTTATTGCTGTAGAC
>JARGOJ010000337.1:1237-8413 GCA_029210225.1 Planctomycetota bacterium | reverse complement strand
AGGGCCTTGGGGATGAGGATGAGAAGTATCGATTTAATTGCGCCTATGCCCTCGGGATTGTTGGCAGCCCCGCGATATCTCAATTGGTCCCCGAGTGTTCGTCGAAAGACTGGAAGCGAAGAGAGACCGCTGTTTGTGCCTTGGGAGAAATGGGCAAGGCAGCTTCAGGGCAAGTGAAAATCATGATTCAGTGCCTCGGCGATTCCGCCTGGCAGGTCCAAAAATCAGCGGGTTATGCTTGTGGCAAGGTTGGCCCGGCAGCGAGCGCAGCGATTCCAGCGTTGCGAAGGAACCTCGGTGATAAGCAGCGGGATGTTCGCCAAGCGGCCGCAGTGGGTCTTGGAAAGATCGGCCCCGCGTCCGCGGGAGCCGTGAATCAATTGAAGGAAATGCTCGCCGATTCGAACGAGTGGTATTACGCTCGCTCTGCGGCAGCCCGTGCGCTTGGCCGCATCGGCCCCAAAGCTCGGGACGCAGCCAACTTACTCGCTCTGGTTGTTCTAAATGGGAAGGAACATACGGCGCTCAGAAAAGATGCCCAGTGGGCCCTCAAGAAAATCATCTCGAAAGCGGAGCGCGATCGCCTGTTAAAGAAGAAGTAAGTTCCAGGCGAAGGGAACACATCAAATCCCGGCCAGACACATGGCCGGGCAGCCAGATTGTCGGACCACGGCCCCAATAGTGTTCGGCGCTGTCTTTGAGAGTGAATTCTTGTTCTCCCTTCAGACGGGTCGCCCGGAGAGAAGCAAAGGCCGATTTATCGGGCTTTGACGGGAGAGGCTGCTCTGTGTGCCAACGAAGTGGGTAAAAGCGTCGGCCCATTCAGCAGCTTTCCCGTGACTCCAGCACCCCCACCAAACGGCTAAAGCCGTTTGACTCCCCCTCTCAAGAGGGAGAGTAAGAACCCCAACAAGTACAAGCAATACTGTCACAATAGAGTTCGAGCGTTTGTTCTTGATGAGCAGATGAACTTTTCTCAAGAACCTTGTCGAACTCTATTTGGGGCCGTGGCCGGGCAATCCGGCATTCCGGCCACGCCCGGCGAGATAGAAAGCGCTCCTTCCTACTGAAGGCGCTCCAAAGCCATTAAAACCTCAGTCCAGGGGGTCCTATTTCGAATGATGGTGGTGATCCCCGGTCGAAATTGTCGTTTTTTCTTGGAACTTAAAAAAAATATCGGTCGATGGACGATTGGGCCAAAAATTTACAGCTTCAAGCCTTCAAGCTAATTAATAAAAGGCTCAAATGGCCTCGCAAAGCTCATTCTGGGTCTTGGGACCCATCGGAAACCCGCTAAAAATGGGTGTTTTCCGGCTTTTAGGGGTCTCATCGGTCGGTGGCTTCAGACTAAGTAAATATGGGACTCCCAGAGGGTTGTCTTGCGATCTGGAAATTGAATTCGCGCTCATCGGCTATTTTACTTGGCTGAGGGCGAGCTGCAGATTTATTTGCCTGGGTTGCCAGTGATTGCTCGCCACAAGAACAACGGAATCGCTCTGAAAGCTTTTGTTTACTTGGATAACTTCCCGAGCAAGCTTTTCGGCATATTCTTAAGTGAAATAGAGAAAAGTCGTCGTTAAGCTCGTCTATATAAGCACTTGGGGGAGCCATGAAGAACGTCATAACCATTCGCAGAAAACAACAAAAACTCCGTTGCCCGGTCTGTCTCGACCTTCTTTATGTTGGTGACCTCCTGATGTCTTGTCCTGATAAGCACGCTGCCATTCACAAAGATTGCCTTGGGATGGTCCAAACTTGCCCAACCCTCGGTTGTGGTCGGGGCATGACTGTCAATGCGAAGTTCTGTAAGAGACCCAAGGTCGTCATGCCCTCTGAAGCGAAGCGGGTGACTGTGCGGTCCAAGTTCTACGATCGCGCCTACCGTGCCTGTATGGACGCTCAGCACTCTATAGATCTCGTCAATATACCGATCGCTGTCTTGCTCTTTTGCCTTGGTATGGGGGTTCTCACGACTAAGGAATCGTTGATTCCTCTGACCGTGATTCCCCTGATTCTATTGTTGGTCTTGCGTGAGTTTTTGAAGGCTCGCCGAGAAGAGTGTGTTGAGGAATTTGGTTCTGAGGATGACCTCGAAGATTATGGCTTGGCGCGCCTGGATGGCTATGGGAGTGCAAGATAGAAGAAATGATAGAGAAGCCAAACACTATTAGAGTTAGGACGTCCAAGGCAAGAGATGCACGTTGTCCGGCTTGCCTCGATTCCATAGCGCCGAGTGAGGCGACTCTGCTTTGTCCCGACGGTCACGCGGCGATTCACGAAGTCTGTAGGCAGCTGCTCTCTATTTGTCCAAGCATTGGTTGTTATGAAGAGCTGAGTGATTCTAGCGCTCAGCGCTCAGGAATTGGGCGAGCCATTACCATCACCGAGAAGGACCTGTTCCGTCCAAAGTCGCGAAACCGGAACTTCGACTATCTATGTATCCAGACTTCGCGGGACCAAATCACCTCTTGGAATCGTTGGACCTTTGCTATATGCGCAGTTTTTGGGTCCTTGACCTTTTTGAGCGCGTTCTTTGTCATTGCTCTCTTTCCAGCCCTCATTGCAATCAATCAACTACGAGTCAATGAGCGAAGGAGACTCCGTGAGTTGATTCGTGACTTTGGCGGGGCGAGAGCCCTGCAACAATATGAGGGCGGAATGGCCCGGGCTCAGCGTCGTGGCCGTGAAATGCGGAGGCAGTCTGGCATGAGTCGTCGTTGAGGCTGATATTCGTCTCGATAGGCTCCGACGAGAAGCGTCGAAAAATTTAACTTGGAAGCTCTTCCCCTGGGCGGGCGGCATCCCAAAGATAGTCGGCGGTCTCGGGATTGAAGGCTCCGAGGTTGCTGACGATGTTCCAGTCGGTGAGGAGCTCTAGGTCGTGCCAGCCTTCGTCGCCCTCTTTGATTCGTGAAATATAGACGGGTTCGTTTAATAGTAAGCCTTTAAGGCGCCCGGGGGCGATCTCTTTTATCTCGAACCAAAGATGCTCCCGCTCGCTGCTGTCCCCATCTTCAACTTGATATCCGAGCTTGGCGAGGAAGCGCCAGTCCTCAACTTCGTCGTCTTTGTGTCGGGCGAAGAGCATGCCGAAAATGGCCCAACGTTCTTTGGCGAGCCGGGCCATGCGTTCGGTTTCGCGGCGAGAAATGAAGAGGACCCCGCTGCTTTCTCCGAGCTCTTCAAGGGTTGCCAGGGGGGACTGCCAGGAGGGCGGCTTCTCATTCGTCGCGTTTTTCTCGGCGCTTTCTCCCTCTTCACTAGGATCACCCTCAGGCGTTGATTCTTTGTTTTCTGGGGCATCGAGGAGTACGTAGCGGTAGCCGCCGTGATCGTTGGCGATGCCGCGTCGATCTCCAAGGCCGCCGAGGCTGCTGTCACGAGCTTTGAGGACATCCTGCCAGGGTTTCCAAGAGATCTTGAGGTCATGGCCGACAGGGAAGGCCTCACCAGCGTCTGGGAGGTCAGAGCCGATGAGGAGTTCGGCGACGCCGTTTATGAGGTGATATCCAGCATTGCAGAGGGTCTCGGGGACTTCGAGGAGGTCGATCTCTGGAGCACGGGCGCGGTTGAGCCCGTGGCTGTGAAGCCAGCAGTTTTTGGCGCCATCGTTATCGGAGCCAACGACGACGTGAATGGAAAAGAGCTCGTTGGTGCGCGGGGGGACGGAGCTGCTGGTGAGGCGTTCGATTTCGCTGCCGGATCGGAGCGTATGAGAGCAGGCGTCGTAGATGGCGGGGCTGTTGGGGCAGAGGGCCATGCAAAAGCCAAGTTGAAGGTGATAGCTCTGTAGAGGATCGATGGGGTTTAGGTGGGTTTCGATACCTAGGAGCCATTGAGCATTCTCAGCTTTTTGGCGTTCTTCTTCGACGGCCCAGCGGACTTCTTTAAAGGATGGGAAGAGCAGGTCTTCCCCACGAGGACCGGCCCAGACATGAATGGGGACGGGGTGTTCGGGGATGGTGAAGTATTGGGACCAGAAGGCGCCGTTCTCGTGGCCCTCGCCGCTTTGTGTGGCCCAGCCTTCGAGGCGGCAGCGGGCTTCTTCAAAGAGTGGCAGCTCGGCATCGGGCCAGAAGGCGTAGAGGATTGAAGAGTGTGAATCGTTTTCCGCAGATTCCATGGACTTGAATTTTTGGCGCCAAGAACTTGGCTGAAAACTCCTGATGAATGGACGGGAAGCGTTTTCAAAGATAGCAGGAGGCGTCGTTGAGCGCTTTGTTCAAAATGGGTTTTTTGTCTTTTGGAGGGGCCTTGTGAGGGAGTGTATTGGCTTTGCCTTTGGTGAGGATCTGGGTTTAAGGATTATCGGTGAGTCCGAGAGCTCTTGTGATGTTGATGAGGCAGGCGATGAGGCCAGCGAAGCCGACCAGCTCGGCGATATCTTCGGAGCTTAGGCCGGCTTTACTAAGCTCGTCAAAGTCGTCGTCAGTGAGCATGGCGGGGTCTAAGGCGGCGCGTCGGGCGAAGACTAATATTTTTCTTGTGTGGTCAGGGAGGCGGAGGGTCTCGCCTTTTTCGACGAGGTCAGTCAACATAGCGCTGTCGATGCCTCTTTCTTCAAGGCTTCGCCGGAGCCAGTCCCGGAGGTGGACGGCGTCTGCGGCGCTCGCAGCGGCGAGGGCGACGAGGTCTTTTGTTGTGTGTGATACGCTTCCTTCCCCGGTCAAAACTGCTTGCATAAAGGCCCAGAGACCCTTCAAGGTTTTTGGGGAATGACCAAGCATACGCAGCATGACAGGAGTTTCTTCAATCTCCAAATGGAGTTGCATTTCTGCGAACAACTCCTTTAAACCGGAACTTTCGTCGTTGCTCTCTATAGAGCTTAGTCGACTCACGTTACACTCCTCTCAAGACATTAGGCCACCGAGCACTCTTATCGGATGGGAGACTTGGTGTCCTGAAATTTTGAGTTTGAGAACTTTGTCGGAGACTTCTTCATTCCTTTAGCTAGGGGCTGAGAATCAATGCGTCTCTCTTTATTAATTTTCCTTTGTCTGTCTTTCTCAACCGCGTGGGGTGAAGAAAAGCTCAGTCGAAAAACACTTCGTCGTCGTTTGGATCCCATCGTTGTCGAGGGAAAAGCCTTGGGGCCTATGCTTGGTCAATCGATTGACAAGCTTCGTTTATTCGCGATGAAACGCGGCAAGCTCACAGTGGTTCCGTTTCAGATCGATGAAAAGACACCGAGTGGCAACTACGCTTTCGACAAGGGCGCAGATACGAAGAAGGACGTCGACAACGGGGCCCTGGATGCGAATGACGAGCTGGTCTTCATGGTTCGTGATAGTGGGGGTCAGGCGCCTCCTAAGAGCCTCAAGGCTTTTCCGAAGTTCGTTGAAATCCGACTGACAGACCCCAAGGACAAGCGCGTTGCCTGGGTCTATTTAGTCGCTTTTAAAAAGAAAGTGCCAGCGCTCGCCGATGTTGACTATGTTTCTATTCAGTTCGACAAGGGCGGCTTCTTTAATATACAGGGGAAGGATTTTATCACGGGGAATAAGCGAAGCCTTGGAAATACTCTTCGGTCGACCTCGGTTCGCTTTGGGGAAAGCGCGAAGAAACTGAGCCCGAACGTGATTGACTGCATAAAAACGAGGGCGAAGCTCTTTTATTTTGCGATCTCAGTAGAGCGCTATGGCACTGAAATGAGAGCAGTTATAGGGGCGTATATCGATGGGCCGATCCGGGTGCTTGCGTTGAATGTGGTGGAGGTCTATTTGATCTGGGGATTTTGGAT
Organism: Planctomycetota bacterium; assembly: GCA_029210225.1. Lineage (GTDB taxonomy): Bacteria > Planctomycetota > J058 > J058 > JARGOJ01 > JARGOJ01. The sequence goes on along the minus strand of JARGOJ010000337.1, from coordinate 2,673 downwards.
CCGGGCCCCTAATTCGCTTATTAAGTATTACGATTATGGGTCTGAGATGCCTACAAATATGAAGCTTCCTCTTAATATTGATAGCGCAAATCCAGCGAGTGTTGCGCGTTTGTCTATGGACCTCTCGCCGCGGGCCCAGAGTTGGCGCTTTTACAACTCATGGAATTTGGCTCCCGTCAAGGTGGATGGCGTGATGAGCGCGAAAGAGAAGGCCTTAAAGATGAGCTTTCCGAAGTGGAATGTTGTTTATGGAGCTGAGGGGGGGATTGTTCAGCGCTTGCGTTTTGAGAAGGAGGAGATGACGAGCAAGCGTTTTTGCCGGCTGTTTTACAAGGATGCTTTGCATGAGAGGGATGAGCCCGAGAATGAGCAGGGGCACTTTGGTAACGCGGGCTTTGAGGTTGACCTCTCGGGCTTGAAGGCGGGGGTTTACAAGGGTTGTTACTACACTTACTTCAAGAAGTCGTTTCGTTATGGGGATGAGCGTTTCTATTTGGACATCGTTGATCAGCCGATCAAGGTGAAGGTCTCTAAGGGTTTTTAGGCTTAGGCCGGGGCTTGGTAGAGCTCATCCCAGATATGATCGAGGGTCCAGAGGGATTCTTTGAGCTTGGCGACGGTCCTCAGCGGTCGTTCGGGGCCACGTGACGGGATTTCGAGAGACTCGTCGACGTTGAAGTTGATGTCTGTCACGAAGTGTTTCTTTACATAGTTCCGGACGGCTTTGTTGAGGGCCTCTGAGGTCATGCCGGTGTTGCTCTTGAGGAGAAAGGAGTAGCAGATGATGAATCGCTTGAGGTTCTCTTGGCTGACCATGTTGCCGCCGATGGCGATGACGCCGATATTTCTCGCGAGGCTAAGGCTGTGGAGATTTTCTCGGAGCGCTTCGAGGTATTGCTGTTTGATTTTGGAGTAGTCGAGGAAGGCTTTCCCGCCGTAGACCAGGGTGATGACGATGATGAGGGGGAGGACGAAGATCTTGAAGGGGAGCGCGAGGAACTTGGGGATTTGAACGACGAGGGCGCGGAGCAATTTGATGGCGGAGATGAAGGCTGAGCCGCTCGCGCCGCTGAGTTTGAGGCGGTCGAGGAGCTTCATGCGGATGTCGACGGTGGGGAGGAGCAGCTCGACATCTTCTTGGGCGACGTCTTTGTAGAGTTGAATTTCAATGTGGGGGTTGTCTTTGGTGCGGGTCATGATCACGACGCGAGTGTAGGTGGGGATTTCCACTTCGATTTTCTTGAACATCTTTTGGATGGGGCGAATGACGCTTGCTTTGTGGCCGACGCCGCGATGGAAGAGGACGAAGCGTTCGACTTTGTGAAGGTTGATGTCGGTCTTCACTTTGACGGTTGTGGTCTTTTTGGCGGCTTCTTGAAAGGTCTCGTCGGCGATTTCTTCGAAGCTGGCGGCGCAGAGGAAGCTGGTGATTCTCT
>JARGOJ010000337.1:0-1226 GCA_029210225.1 Planctomycetota bacterium | reverse complement strand
AAGAAGTCATCGAGTTGGTTGACGGATGCGACGGCGTCGGTGAGGACCGTGTCGGTGTCTGGGTCGAAGGTGTCGTAGAGGTCGGAGAGCTGCCGTGTTTTTTCCTGGGCGAAGTGGCTGAGCAACTTTTCGGCGAGGTTCGCGAACTGACGAAATTGTTTTTGCTCTTCTTTGTCGAAGAAGAGGTCTTCAGCAAGATGATCAATGAGCGTTGAAACTTTTACAGGAATGTATCGGTCCATATTTTCGAAGTATATTTCCTTACAATCCGTCTGACCATGACAATTCGTTTGTTCTTTGTGAGACGAGTAAGAATCTTAGGTGTCGAGGATTTCTGAATTGTCTTTTTTTTTGAGGGCGCGATTTTTGCTGGGGGCCGAACATAATGCTGAGTCTTGCAAATGTTGTGTAAGACCTTTAGGATACACGTTTTTGGCGCGTTGATTGGCTCAATTTGTCAAGAGTTGACCAAAAAAATCTTCAGAATTCCGCGAGAGTTTTTCATGACTGAGAGTCCGTCTATCAGGATCTAATCACAATAAAATCGACGCTGCAAATGTTTAAGCACCTTGATTTTAGAAATAAAACAGCCCGTTTTGATCGATCAACCGTCGTTTTCCAAACAAGGACCCAAAAAGTTCAGAGAGTTTTGAAGACTTCAGGGCCAAGATCAGACGATTCGCGAAAGAGGCGAAAGTATGGCAACGAAGAAGGCTCCCAAGAGACCTGTCAAAAAATCAACCAGCCTCCGTGGCAAAGTCGCTAAAAAAGCGGCTCCTAGCAAAAAAACAGAGGCTAAGATGACCGTGGCTCCAAACACCGTGAAAACGTCCGTCAAAGCAAAGACCGGCGGGAAAGCAGCATCTAAGGTGAAAACAGCCCCTGGCAAAGCCGCCAGCGTTAAGAAGGCCAGCTCGGTCAAGAGCCCTTCTAAGACGGTGGCCAAAACATCGGTCAAGACAGCGAAGAGCCCCGCGAAGGCTGCGAAAGCACCGGCCAAGCCCGCTGCCAAAGCAAGCACGGCGAAAAGCCCAGCCAAAGCGAAAAAGGCCCCCGCCAAGCCAGCTAAAGCGGCCGCTAAGAAAGCTCCTGCGAAAGCCGCAGCAAAGAAAGCCCCGGCCAAAGCTGCGAAGGCACCGGCTAAAGCAGCCGCTAAGAAAACAACGACCAAAGCTCCCGCCAAAGCTGCGAAGACTAAAACCACCGCAGCAAAGAAGCCAAGCACA
>JARGOJ010000336.1:3226-8438 GCA_029210225.1 Planctomycetota bacterium | reverse complement strand
TTCTTGAATTCCCTGCGTTCAAGGACCTCTGCACCTTGCGGTAAAAAGTTCAAGAAACCCGGAACTTCGAATCTTTTACTCAATGACAACATTCCCAACACTCACTACCAAGCACATCTAAACGCAGAAGAGCTTTGTGCGTCTCTGAGATATGATTCAACGCTCTCAACATAGTCAAACTGTAGGTCGAACAACATGGATTCCAACCAGACCCAGCTCAGCCATATCTGGACTCTCGTCTTCCCTGAAATAGATGTACAAAGCGGATCGATAAACCGTAGCTATCGTCCTGACGACCCAACGGTTAAGGCGGGGAGCACCCGCTCCGTAGAGCTTGCCCAAAAAAATCCTGGAAAGACGTCAGAAGGAATCCCCAAGTTCCTGCCCAGCAGCAACGGAACCTTCGAGTTAAAGGAGAAGATTGGTGAAGGAGGTATGGGGCAGATTTATCGGGCGTCTCAAGCAAACCTCTCCCGCGACGTCGCGATCAAGGTCTTTCAACCAGGAATGAACAAGGCCGGTGACACCGAGCAGTTCCTCGCCGAAGCCAGAGTGACAGCCTGGCTCGACCACCCCAACATCGTCCCGGCCCACTTTCTCCAAGAGTTTCCGTCCGGGGAAATACAGTTAGCCATGAAGCTCGTCGGCGGAGAATCTTGGGCTCAGCATCTCGACCAATCAAAGCCCTGGACTTCTGAGACTGTCCCTGAAGACCAGTTAGAGATCCTCCTTCAGGTGTGCAACGCCATCGCCTTCGCGCACTCCAAGGGCATCGCTCACCTCGATCTTAAACCCGACAACGTCATGGTCGGAGAGTTCGGCGAGGTCCTGGTCCTCGATTGGGGTCTTGCCATTGACTTCTCGGAACAAAGCGACGCAGACACTATCCAGAGGGTCCCTCACAAATCCGACCTGACCCATCCCGCCGGGACGCCAAGTTACATGGCGCCGGAGATTGCCCTCGGGAAAGGTTCGGACATCGGTCCCTGGACAGACTGCTATCTCCTCGGCGGAATACTCATTAAAATTCTCACTGGGACGCCGCCAAACAGGGCGAGTTCTTTCATCGAGACTCTCAACAATGCCGTTTATGGGCCTATGCACGAGCTGCCTCAGTGGGTTCCCGACGAGTTAAAGTCGATCGTTACCAAGTCCCAAGTGAAGGAAACCAAAGATCGATACCAGTCCGTGAATGAGTTTCAAAACGACTTGAAAGCCTTTCTCACCCATCGCCAAAGCTTGGTGCTCTCCAATCAGGCTGGCGAACAACTTGCACAGGCTGCGAAAACACATCGGAGTGAGAAGGTTTATCAACATTACGCCGACGCCCTCTCCGGATTCGAGCAAGCGCTAAAGCTCTGGAGCAAAAACCCAGCTGCCTCAGCGGGCCGGGAAGAGGCCATCACCAGCACCCTACGGCACGCGCTCTCTATGGGCGATCTAAGCTTAGCGCGAAGCAAGCTCTCGCGACTCTCAGAAAGCCACAGCGAAGCAAAAATCCTCGCTGAACTAGTCTGTAAGGCGGAGCAGCAGCTTGAGGAAGAGGGGAGACTCCAAGAAAGCCAAAGGAAGCGGCTCAAGGTCGCGCTCTTCGCCCTCTTTGTTGGTCTCTTTGTGGGCATTGTTTTGATAAGCGCAGCAGAGCGGGATGCGTTGGATGCTTTGGCTCAATCAAAGAAGGCCCAAGCCGAGACCGAACAAGCCCGGGAAGAAACAGTGTCTGCTCTGGACAAGTTGAAGGACGCCAATTCCAAGACGACAATGGCCCTCGATGAATCGAATCAAAGGCTCGCCGAGTTTTACCTGATGGCTGGCCGATTCCACAGCGAGGCAAAGCAACAGCTCTTCGCCGAGCTCTTCTTCTCAAAATCTCTCGTGCAGAATGAATCGGCCGCTGCCCGCCAAGGGCTCGTTAGGACTCGCCTGGCTCAAGTTGATGGTTGGTCGCAAAGCTACGCAAGTCCATCTCAGATTCCAGTGGCCATGGTCGAATCAAATCAACACGCAGTCCTCGTAGTTTTTCGAAAGTTCGAACCAAAGACCTTCAAAATCACAGGGTTTACAGTCGAAGTTTACGAGCCGGCTTCACCCCAACAAACATCGTCCCAATTTCCCTGGCGACACTTTCAATTTGACATATCGAAGCAATACAACTTCACACGAAAGCCGTTATTCCCAGCGAGCATGGACACTTTGGAACTATCGCAGTGGGAAAGCCGTTCTCCAAGGGCCTAGGAAGGACGCGAACTCCCAAAGCACTCCGAAGATTGCGCTTAAATACTCCTTCAAGGACAAGAAAACCCTCGTCATTCAAGTTGGCCAAAACTCTCCCAGAGAATTCAAGTTGCCTCATCCTCATCAGAAGCACTCCATTAGCGAGAATCAACGTTTCATGGCCGTAGGCGACCGAACGGGCGTCTCTATCATTGACGTACTCAAGGACGCAGCCCCGACCGTCATCCCCTTCCCTATAAGCGTCGACCGTCCCTATTTACATGAGCTAAAAATCAGTCACGACGGTCGTTTCATTGGAACTGAGTTTAGGCTGGAGCGTCGCCTGATCGTTTGGAACGTCAGGTCAAAATCAATCCAATACAAGTCGGATTTCACTCCAAGGATCTTTGACTTCAGCAAAAGCAAAGACTGTGTTTACATCGCAAGCTCCAAGGCCTTTCATGTCCGTCAATTTGGACGGTCAACAATCCTCCGGACAAAAGACGTGGGGAGTGTCTGGGGTTTAAGAAGCTCTAGAAACGCCAACACGATCTATCTGCTTGGAAAGACAATTAAAAGGCTCAATCTGACAACGCTGACATCGGAGAAACTCATAGAGAACGGTCAAGCACTGACGGCCATTTTCGATCACCCGAGAGCAAGCATCCAAGTAAAGTGTTATCCCGACAGACTAGAACTCAGCGATCTCAATAAGAATGAGATTCTATCAACACTCAAACTCAACCACGCCGGCCTCCTTTCAGTCCTAAACAACAAAGAAGAGGCAGAGCGCTTCAAGAAAGAAATCATTGGCGATATTCAACAGGGCGGCTACCTTTCCATTGATGAATTGATCTTCAACAAACAACGACCTGTCGTTTTCCTAAGAAGCTCAAAGCGAGTGCTGATCTATGACTATCGACGGCATAAGATTGTCGGCTTTCTCAGTTGGAAAGACAGAAGATACAATTTCACAGTTAGCCCTAACGGAGAAACCATAGCGATTAGCCAGCGACCAAACACCAAGGGGGTCAGCTCCATCATCAAATTATGGAATGGGTCGAATAGTCAGTTCATTCGCGAATGGTCTTATCCGAGTCGACTTGTTCGTTCCATAGGTTTCAGTAAGGATTCAAAGAGACTGTATCTGTGCTTCAATCATGGCTCCAATATCACAATCACAGATCTTAATGGGCAAAAGACCCGAACACTCTTAAACACCTTCGGACATGGTCCCGTGAGCCAATTTATTCCCTTTAGAAACGGTCGCTATCTTTTAGCGAATGATCTATACGGCTACATCAAAATATGGGATCTAAAATCGGGCCAGTTAGTCGCAAACTTCCGAGCCCACAAGCACTGGATCCATTGTGTCCTAAGCCCCGACGAAAAATTCCTCGTGACAACAGCCAACCAGGAGGAGCTCAAAATATGGAACTTCACAGAGATACTTCGTATTCTTGAAACGCCTGGAGAGAAACTGCTGGAGAGCTTCAAGCAGCGGACTCAACTTGACCTCAGCCGAGTGATGAAACAAGAGCTAGGCGCGAAGTAGCAAATGGAAACATTGCAGTACTGCCTTGATCGAAAAGAATGTAAGTGAGGAAAGCCTCGTTCTCTCCAAGCAGGCCCGGGACAAACTAAATTGAAGGGAGTGATTCGACGAGGTTCGGCTTCTAATACTTGGTTTCTTTATTATCCGGCAATTCCCCGAATTAAAACGCGCAGCTGTTGCCTTAGCGATAATTGTCCGAAAAATCGTTACGCTCTTACTCTCCACCACTGAAAGTGGAGGGAAATAAGAGGCACGAAGTGGCTTTGGTGGGGCGGATAACAATTCCAATTGGACCCCACCAAAAGTCGCTGAGCTTTGCTTGGGCCTTTTGATTCCTCCTACGGCTTCGCCGCATGGAGAGTATATTCCTTACTAATATTCCGCAGGTTCCTAAAAAACCAACGATACAAACTATTGAGAATCACCACCTTCTATATAGCAGCAAGCGTGGTCACGTTTTCATACCAGACAGGAACGGCTGGATGTTCTGGAACTACCGCGGCGGTCAAACCGTGTCCCGAGTCGAAGTTCCAATCGAGAAAGATCAACGTCCTGAGCTTATTCCCCTGAACTATTCCTATGACAATGTCAAAGGAGTCATCGAATATAAGGTCAGGAGTGGCCCAAAGGTGCGAATCGAAAGACTCGCGCCGATAACTCACAGCGCTGCTCGTTTGTGTTGATAATGCGAGAACTGAGAAATCGAGTTTGCTGCTAGGAACGAAGCACAGTGAATCGGACTGCCGAAGCAACTAGTATTCACGAGCATTCGAGACAACGCAGCGAAATGGAGTTCTCGTTCGTAGTGTATCAAGACAATCGGGCAGCGCTGTCAGTTTGCAATCAACGCGCAGCAACAATTCATCGCCGCCGGCGGTCAGCATAGCGTGACGGTGATCGACGTTCTCGCGTTGGCAAAACCGGCGACGATCCGATTCCCCAGGAGTTTCAATCGCTCTGGGCTAGACATGCTGAAAATAAGCCACGACGGACGTTACATTTCGACGCTGTTTCGCTCGGAGAACCGGCTGATCATATGGAACACTCGGACAACGTTCATGGACTATCGTTTCCCAAACTTAGGAGACGCAAGGAAACGCATCTTCAGTAAGAACAAAGCTATTCTGTATATCGCGGCGAATACAGGCTTCCACGTTCGCAAGTTTGGTAATCCTGATTTCGAAAGAGCTTACGACTTTGGCGAGGTCCTAAGCTTGGAAAAAGCGAAGGACGACGGCAAGGTTTATGTATTCCGTGGCCATTGCCAGCAACTCGATCTAAAGGAGCTTGTGTGGAATGAAGTAAGTAAGAAAAGTGAGAGCTTGTGGCGAATCACCGATCACCCAAAGAAGAAGCTACAGCTCAAGTCCTATGCGGACCGAGTTCGTGTTTAGGATCCCATCGCAAAGAGAACGATTTCCGACTTCAGTCTTAAAAAGAAAG
>JARGOJ010000336.1:0-3216 GCA_029210225.1 Planctomycetota bacterium | reverse complement strand
TGAAAAGGCGAAGCCTCAAAGTCGCGAACTCAAGGATCGCCTTATCAAGTCCTTACGAGACCACTTTTCGATTTTCGCCCATTCCTATCTGAACTTAGAGAAACCCATCTATGTCTGCGCAAGCCGTCAAGCAGCCTTTTTCTACAACTATGAATTGGGAAGAATTGACGGCTGTCGCTCGTGGCAAGACAACTGCTTCGTCATGGCGCTCAGTCGTTCCGGAGAATATTCCGCGACTGTTCACAGCTCTCCAAAAGAACGCCAGCAATCGACTGTGAAGTTATGGAGTGGATCGATTGGCCAATTCATCCGCGAATGGAGCTATCCGGCACAGAAGATAGTGAGCCTTGCATTCAGCCCAGATTCTCAAGAAATCTACTTTGGCTCGAACATCAATTCAGCGGTCAGTGTTTCCGATCTTAACGGGCGTCGACTGCGAACTTTAGAAAATCCGGAAGGTCAAGGCAGCGTGGGCCGATTTAGCTTCGCCCAAAAGGGCCGCTTCCTTCTTGCGACCGACGGTTATGGATTCATTTGGATCTGGGACAATCGCAGCGTTATGCTCGTCGCGAATCTCAAAGCTCACGACGACTGGGTTAGCTATTGTCTCTCATCGGGTGAAAAACACCTCGTCACTTCGGCCAGCAAAGAGAAGCTGAAGATTTGGGATTTTGAAGACATGCTTAAGACCTTGAGGACTCCTGGAAAAGAACTATTTAAGAGCGTTAAAAACCGAATTAAAAGGGATGCCAATCAACTGATCAAACGCAGTCATTGAGATCAGACTGAATGATCTTAACAACTGCATAACGAGGGATCCATGCCTCATTGGACACTTCCCGACGGCGTTGTCAGCATCAGTCTCTTTCAGAACACGATTGCAACGATATAATAGCGACAGCGATTTAGACTCAGAGTCTCACCCATCCAAAGAGGGGCCATTATGAAATTTCAGACCACGTTATGTCTCGCGCTCACGATGATCACAAGCACAGCTTTAGCGGATCTTCCGGGATCTTTGAAGTATCGATTAAACAAGGCCAAAGCGAGCATGGATTACGCCGAGCGCGCTCTAAAATTCAAGAACATGAAGGATGCGAAGACCTACTATGAGTCGGCCCAAGGTCAAATAGACACGATCCTAAAATCCTGGAAGGGAAAATTCGATGAGAAGGACCCTGAATGGGTGGCGACGCTGAAGCGCCTGAGCGACTTCGAGGCCAAGCTGGGAACCAAGAAAGCTCCCGCTCCGAAGAAAGAGGAGAAGCCGAAGCCGGTCAAAAAGGCGCTGCCTCGGGCTGTCAGTTATCGATTGTCGAAAGCCAAGTATTCTTTGGACTTTGCTAAAAAAGCGCTTCAAAGAAAAGACATGCGCGCCGCGAAGCAATCGTATGAGTCTGGGCGAGATCAACTCGACACCATTTTGAAGAATAACAAGGGTCGCTTTGACGAGGCTCACCCAGATTGGGTCGCGATGATCAATCTCGCAAACGAAATCGCTATGGGCTTGGGGAATATGTCAGGGAAAAGCGCCGCCCTAGAGAAGGTTCTTCCCGATATGTTAGCGGCCATCCAAGAGCTGCGTCAGAACTTCGACAGCGCTCGAAACAAGGTCTCCCTTGGCCTCGACTCCAAGCCTGAGTTAGATCTACTGCGCCCCCACTTCAACTCGGCCTTTTCGCTCATCCCTGAAATCAATAGCTTGACTGGTCAATTCCGCAAGCAATTCCCCAACCCCGATGAATTGAAGAAATTGACGAAGAGGGGCGCAGAGGCTCTGCAATTAATCGCTATTTTGGAGCAGAGTGAGAAGACTTGGTGGAGAATTGTCGACAACGCGTCCACGCGCTACATTCGCGAGCTTGAGCAAACTCTAAACACCCAAGAGAAGCTCTTAGCAGACGCGCAAAAAGCATCGGTTGCAGCGAAGAAGACCTTTGCTACACAAGCAGAAGAGCAAGCCGATTGGATTGAAAGTCGCCTAGCCCTTCTTCACTTGATTTACCCCGCCAAGTTTAAACTCTCTAAAGCGCAGACGAAGCGGCGTAAGTCCTTGACTGCTTATGCTGAGCGAAGCTTCGGGCTCCGTAAAACGGCGGCGAAATTGCGAGGTCAGGCCATTGCCGACGCGGCGCTCCGACTAAAGAACGCCCGCTTCCCCAAGCTCAATCCAACGAAGGCGACTCCAAAGCTCGTCAATAAAATGAAAAGCAGTTATCTGAAGCGCTTTCCAAAAGAGAGCATCGTTCGCTTCGGAGTGGCCTCAGATTGGGAACAAAGGCGCGTGGTCACTTGGGAAGTCGGAAAAGGTTGGGTGGTCCATAACTACCATGACATCTGGGCTTATGTCTGCGCGAAGACCAGCAAGCTTCGTGTCTTCCGCATTATGTATCGAAAAGAGAAGTTCAGAGATGGAAGCTTTGGCCCGCTGCTTGTTTGGTCTTCAAGCGCCCCATACGAGATATTGCCGGAGAACCTCAAAAAGTAGCGTTTCCAAGCCGAGGCAGTTTGATCAATTTGGCCAAGTCAAAGCCATTCAGGCCCATTTCAATTTTTGGAATTCCTAATTCCTTCCCATGACAAACAATGTACACTTGGCATTTGGAACTTGGCCTCGCCTTTCGACGTGTCCCCAGGTAATTCAAGGATACTTCCGCAGAAACGGACCCACAGATGCTCTCGAAGAAATTACTGTTCCCACTCATCGCGGCCATCGCGTTCTTTGGCCAAGCAGATTCCGAGGCCTGCCTCCATAGCTCTAAGAAGTTTAAAGGCACTGTCCTGAACCGAGGTTATGAAGCGATCGTCTTTCACAACGATGGACGAGAAGAGCTGATCCTGAATGTCAAAGCGGGCTTCTCCGACACCGCGTCGGCGGATACCGAGATCGGCTGGGTCCTTGCACTCCCCGCGGTCCCCGATGGCTACGACGCAAAGATCGACTCCCGTGTTTTCCAAGAAGCGTCTCTGCTTCTCCATAAATTAGGACCCCAGCCGGACGAGGATGCCAAGGGCGGCATGAGCTTCGGTGAGCCCGAAGAGAAACGCTCCATCAAAGTCGTGAAGTTCAACGTTGGTCCTTATGAAATCCATCAGATAGAGACCCTTGGCGACGATGCTGTGAAGGCGATGAACAAGTGGTTTCAAGAAAACAACTTCGCCACCAAAGACCCGAAGGACATGGCCTTCTTCGTGAAGCGCCGCTATACCTTCCTT
>JARGOJ010000335.1:3278-8440 GCA_029210225.1 Planctomycetota bacterium | reverse complement strand
CGGATCTCTTGGACTCGACCAGAAAGAAGAAGAAGCGCACAGACGAAAATATTCGGAAGATGCTTAAGATCCCCGAGCACGTCGAACAGTTCCCCATTGGCACCTATAAAGTTCTCGAAACCGTCGCTGCAGGCGGTATGGGTGTGATTTATCGGGCTCAAAGTCAGAGCGGCGAGGTTCATGCTCTCAAAGCCCTCATGAATGTTGAGAAAGCTTCAGAGAAGCAGCTTAAGCGCTTCAATGAAGAGAGCCGCCTCATGAGTCGCCTTGACCATCCGCATATCGTCAAGGTTTACGAAATGGACGTCTTCCATGGCGTCCCGTATTTCACGATGGATTATCTCGTTGGTGAAGACCTCCACGCCATTCTTCGAGCGCGCTCAGCCACCATCAAGGCGAACGTTGAGATGCTCCGCAAAGTCTGTGAAGCCGTCGGTCACGCTCATGGAAAAGGCGTGATTCACAGGGATCTCAAGCCTTCCAACATCTTTGTTCGCAAAGACGGCGAGCCGATCCTCACCGACTTCGGACTCGCCAAGAACCTAGAGAGCGAGTTTAAACTCACCGCCGAAGGCGCTATGGTGGGAACGCCGCTATATCTGTCTCCAGAGCAGGTCGCCGGCCAAGCCCACGAGGCTGACGGCCGAGTTGATGTCTATGGCTTAGGAGTGATCCTCTATCAGATCTGTACAGGGCGCTTACCCTTCGTGGGCAAGAATCCCTATGAGGTCTATAAGAAGGTCCTCAGCGAAGATCCTAAAGCTCCCAGGGAAATCAATCCGAAGCTCTCAGCGGACATTGAGAAGGTCATTCTCACAGCGATGGCGAAGCGTCCGGAAGATCGCTTTGACACCGCGACGGCGATGGCCGCTGACTTGGCCCGTTGGCTCAATAAAGAGCCAGTGAAGTGTACTCCTCCTCCCGCAGGACGCCGTTTCAAGAAAAAGAAGAAGAAGAAAAAGAAGGCTGAGGCAGCACCAAAGCCAGCAGCATCCCCCACTGACGAGACCCAAGAAGTGATGCGCCCGAATGTGAATCCGAAGCGTATGACTCGAGCCCGGGGGCGTAAGAAGAAGGCACCTATCCTCGCGATTGTTGGAGCGGTCGTCATTATCGGGGGCGCTGTCGCCTACGCTTGCTACGTCCTCTTCGGCGTCTAATCCCCATATTTATTGAAGTTTGCCGCTTGTCATCAGGGCAAAAAAAAGCCCGGCGTGGAAGCCGGGTTTCTTTTAAGAATGAGTGATGGGTTCGATCACTTAGCTCGCTTGGCGACGCGTGCTCGTGATTTTCCAGCGACTTCTTTTGGTACGTCTTTCCCGAAGTGATCGTCGAGCAAGCGAACGCCGTAGTAAGTGACAAAACCGGAGTCGTCACAGTCGGGGCATTCTTCAGCAGGACCGAAGGTTGTAATCTCGTTGGTTCCACCGCAACGCCAGCATGGCGCTTCTTTAGGAACGATCCGATAGAACCTTTTGTTCTTGCGATCGAAGTTGGGGCCAGGACCTTTTTTGCCGGTGTTTAGCTCGACAAATTTACCACCTGTTTTAAAGGGGGAATAGGCTCTGTGAGGGTTGAGGTGAGCGATGGGGTGATCGCTCATATCGAACATAAAGTGACGTCCCGATTTCTTATCTGAGTTCGATAAGAGATCAAGCCGATCACTCGCTTTCGGGTCATACTCTGCACCTGCTGCTCCGTCTGCGGGAGGGAGGTGGGCGTAAGAATTCCCCTGATCGTCTTTAATGACGACAGCGAGTTCGTATTGAGGTTGACCTTTAAGGGGTCGGCCAAATTCGTCAACATAGAATTCGGCGGCGTATTGAATCGAGTCATCCTCGTATTTCATACACCCTGTAAAACTGGCGGCTCCGAGGAGCGCGAGTGTCCAGAAGGCTTTGCGCAGCATGTCCAGACTCCTGTAAGTATTTAGGCGATTCATCCCGGCGCGCGTGGGATCAATATCGTCGACAAGTATAAACAAAGCGCCCAAAGATGGGGAGCAGCATTCCAAAGAATTCACCATGGCCCTGTGGAAATCCAGACAAAGATCTCTTGCATTGACTCCTATTAAGTAGAATCATCCCTATTAAAGATGAACAAGCCATCAGACGAAGAATTGGTGATTGCAGCCCGACTCGGGGACACTGAGGCCTTTGGCCAATTGGTGGAGCGTTACATTTCGACCATTTCCTTTTTGGCGTACCAAAAGACCAATGATCGTTCGGAGGCTGAGGACATCGCTCAAGAAGCATTTGTCAAAGCTTACAAAGCATTGGATTCTCTAAAAAATCCGGCCAAATTTGGCGGGTGGCTGTACAACATCGCCTTTCGCTTGTGCATGGACTACCTGAGAAAGAAGAGCCATCGAAGACCCGCGATCAGCTTTGATGAGCTTGAAGCGAAGGGCTTAGAACCCTACGAAGCGGATAAAGCCAAGGACGAACGGGATATCGAGGACCGATCGCAGAGCCTAAAAGAGGCGATCGACAAACTTCCGGATGCCTATCGCTTGGTTGTGACCCTGCGCTATATGAAAAAAATGTCCTACAAAGAGATTGCTATTCACCTCGACGAACCCGAAGGAACCATCGCAAACCGCCTTCATAGAGCTACAAACTTACTCAAGGAGAAATTGTCGAAAGGAGCCAGCCAGAGATGACGGTGTGTCCTTATGAAGATCTCTTAGAGCAGCAAATCCTCGGCGAACTTGAGGAGGACGACGAGGCTCGCTTAGATGAGCACACGAGCAAGTGTTCTCATTGCAAAGCTATGTTTTCTGATCTCCAGGATCTCCAGGTTCTGTTTGATAGTCAGGTCGCGGAAGCAGAGCAGGAGTTTCGAGCTGGTCGCCCCGACCTCTTGGCGCGTATTAATAAAGAGATTCGCAACACTGATGAGCTGGTCACGACCCGGAAGCTACGGCGCTTGAACAGTCGCTAGCGGTGACGAAGACCTATCAGAAGGTCAACGAAGGTTTACCACCAACAGGGAACGCCGCTTTGGTGGAGCGCCTGAGCCAGCCTATTAAAAGAGTTCCAGCTGAGGCTCGGCCCTATTTCCCCTTTGATAAAGCGCGGTTGAATCAGGGTCGCTTTGTCGATACTTGGAAGAGGCCGTATGTTTATACGGTCGGAGAGCGCGGCTTCGTGATTTATTCCCTCGGCCCCAACGGCCGTGATGACGGGGGCGCGGGGGACGATATTAGTTTTGAAGAGAAGCCGTAAGCTTTGGTCCACGAGAGCTACTATTTTCTGAACCGAATGATGGCCATGGAACGTAAAGGTTGAAGACCGATGAAAGCAGTCGTTGTTGACGGACAGTTTGGCTTGGACAACATCAAGATTTCTGAGCGGGACGCGCCCAAGGTCGGGGCTGGTCAGGTCCTGATTAAGATGAAGACGGCGTCCTTGAACTTTCGCGATTTGCTTATGGTTCAGGGTCTCTATAACCCCAGGCAAGCTCTCCCTTTGATTCCTTGCTCTGACGGGGTGGGCGAGGTGGTCGAGCTTGGCGATGGAGTGACCCGTTTTAAGACAGGCGATCGCGTCGCGACTTTGTTCTCTCAGGGCTGGATCGCTGGCGAAGTGAAGGCGGCCTACACAGGTTCGACTTTGGGGGGACCCATCGACGGAACCCTCACGGAATATATGGTTCTCAGTGAAGAAGGAGTCGTGGGAGTCCCTGATTTCCTGACGGACGAGGAGGCGGCGTGCTTGCCCTGCGCGGGTTTAACGGCTTGGTCAGCGTTGGTCGAACAGGCCCAGCTCAAGGCCGGTCAGACTGTTCTATTGCAGGGAACGGGGGGCGTCTCGCTGTTTGCGCTTCAGTTCTCCAAGGCTTTAGGAGCGCGGGCGATTATCACCTCGTCTTCGGACGAAAAGCTTGAGCGGGCGCTGAGCATGGGTGCTTGGAAGGGCTTGAACTATAAGACCCAGCCAAAGTGGGGCAAAGAAAGCGCTGCTTTGACTGGAGGGCAGGGCGTTGACTTAGTGGTTGAGGTCGGTGGTTCGGAGACTTTGGCCCAGTCGCTCCGGGCGATTCGCGCCGGTGGTCAGATTAGCCTTATCGGTGTGTTGTCTGGCAACGTGACCGATTTCAACATCATTCCAGTCATCATGCGGGGCATTCGGATTCAGGGGATCCTCGTTGGTCATCGCAATGGCTTTGAGGCTATGAATCGGGCGATTGAGCAGCATCAGATCCGCCCTACGGTGGATCGTGTTTTCCCTCTTGAAGATATCCGGGGGGCTTTCGATCATATGGCCGCCGGGCGTCACGTCGGCAAGATCGTTATAAAAATTAGCGATTAGGGCGGGATCTATGTTTTTCAATCACCACCAAAAGAACACCATGCTCAGCTATGGCATACGGCTTTTGCTCGCGGGGAGCTTTGTGGTTGCGCTCATAATGATCGGAAAGAGCTAATGCGAAGAGGGCTGTGGTCATGGTTGGAAAAAGAGTGGGTCTTGGTACTTCCTGTCTCGTTTTGCTTCGCCTTGATCCTAGCTTTTTTTGGAATGGTCCTCTTCGCCTTCATGGTCTTAGCGTCCGACTCTCCCCTCGGCCACTCAATCATGCGTGTCAATCCAGCATTGTGTTTATTGGGGCGAGAGGGAGCTGTCGCTCTGATTCTGGGGTCGGCTTGGCCTTGTAGTTTCGTTGTTGTCGCGCACTCCCGCTGGACTTCCTAATCGAGCAAGTTCATAAAGTCTGGACACCGACAATTTGTTCCAAACCTGAAATTGATAGGATGGGATTTGGATCAATGCTC
Organism: Planctomycetota bacterium; assembly: GCA_029210225.1. Taxonomy (GTDB): domain Bacteria; phylum Planctomycetota; class J058; order J058; family JARGOJ01; genus JARGOJ01. Next base: position 3,666 of record JARGOJ010000335.1, on the reverse strand, counting down.
CCCCATTTATAACGGAGCATCCTTGACTGCTAATTGGTTGTGCCATGCTCACGGACGCAGAGATACTAGTGCTCAAACTCGCCTATGAACGGCGTTTGATCAATGCATCCATGTTGACAAACTGTGTCACTCTCTACAAGGCGAGCGGCGGTACCCGCCGTCTCGGAGATATCATTTGCCGTGAGGGCGCGGTCAACCCCAGCGAAGCCTCTCGCATTGGGGAGCTAGCCAACAAGGCTCGGCAAAGTCGCGGCTCAATCATTGTCTCCCGTAGTCAAATGGAAGACGAGCTGCTCAAGAAGCTACTCCAGCACAACCGAATCGTCGACGACGGAACCCTCAAGCGGGTCCAATTAGAACAGCAGACTCTTGAGCGCAACGGGCGCTT
>JARGOJ010000335.1:0-3268 GCA_029210225.1 Planctomycetota bacterium | reverse complement strand
CTCCTCTCTTGGAGAGATCCTTCTTGCGCGCAACATGATCTCTCAGATCAACCTTAGAAAATCGATGAAGCAGGGCCTGGACCGCCTCGCGACCTGTGCTGGCTGTTATCGCCACTTTGTCACGCCGCAAGTTCTTCCTCAGAAAGAGTATCCTTGCCGTCACTGTGGCCAGACCATTTATGTTGGGGAGCTTCCAGACCGGGCTTATCAGGCGATGTGCGCGCATACTCACACCCTTCAAAATACTCAGGGGACCGGTGTCACGGGGACCATGGGGCCCAAAGATACCGGCTACATTCGTAAGCAGGCGGGGCCGGGGCCAGCGGCTCAAACAAAAGCCGCGCCCGAGAAAGATCCGAATCGGGTCTTTATGACAGGGCGCTTTGAAGCGATTCAATTGCCGAAGGCCCAGCCCAAATCAACCCCACCCATCAACCCAAATTATCAGGGGAAGAACACCGTCGACGAAGAGCTGACCGTGTCACTCTCTGATTTAACGACGAGCAAAGAGACAAAGAAGGCGAGTAAAGGAGCGAAGTTCGGGGATTTTGAGATCCTCGATGAGTTAGGTCGGGGAAGTTTCGGCGTCGTCTATAAGGCGATGCTCAACGATAAATGCGTCGCCCTGAAAGTCTTACTTGGGGGAGAGGGCGCCGATAAGCAAGCGGCCCGGCGTTTTACGAAAGAGTCGGAGCTGTGTAAGAAGCTTCGGCACCCTGGAATCGTGGCTTTGGTCGCGTCTGGTAAGGTCCAGGAGTTCCCCTTTATCGCCATGGAGTATGTCTCGGGCGACACGATCGAACGCCGCATTAACGACGGCTCGATGGATCCAAAGATCTCCGCGAAGTTTGTGAAGTCGATCGCGGAAGCCGTTCATCATGCTCACCGCGTTGGCATCATTCACAGAGATCTCAAACCCGCCAACCTGATCCTCTGCGATGACACAGGGATGCCTAAAATTATCGACTTCGGCGTGGCTAAAAATGTTGATGACGAGATGCGCTACACCCAAAGTGGCGTGGCGGTTGGAACCCCCTATTACATGTCGCCGGAGCAGGTTAAAGGCGAAGGCGATCTGGTGGGCCCGAGGACCGATGTCTATGCCCTTGGTGTGATCCTCTACGAGATGCTGACGGGGACTGTGCCTTTCAAAGGCGAGAACCCCATGGAGCTTTATCACAATATCGCCAGTGAAGAAGTTGTGCTGCCGTCTCAACACCAGGGCCGCATTCCAAAAGACCTCGAAACGGTGTGCTTGGTCGCAATGGCCAAAGACATAGAAGACCGCTATGACAGCGCTCAGGCGATGGCAAAAGACCTGGGGCGCTTCCTGTCGGGTCGTCCCATTGAGGCAAAGCGCCCGAGCGGGAGTCTCTTCTTTAACCCCATCTTCCTCATTGTCGCTTCGCTGCTTATCGCTGTCTCGATCATTGTCGGTGTGGCGATGCTCAAGAACATCTGATTAGCGCCAGGGCGTGTAGCCGTTTTGAAAGAGCACATAGCAGGTTGACACGGCGGCCAGCCAAGCGGGGGCGAAGAGCGCGCCGTAGATTCTCTTGAAGCGAATGTCCAAGGGGTTATCCGACTCTGGGGTGTAGGACCATAGAAAGACATATCCGGTGATACACGAGAGGACGAAGCCAGCCATAACGTCGGCGATGTAGTGTTGCTTGACGAGCATTGTCGAGATGGAGATGAGAATCGCGGCAAGCATACCAACCATGCCATAGAACTTATCGGCTTTCAGCGTCGCGAAGGCGCCGACAAAGGCTTGCGCGATGTGAAGCGACGGAAAGCAGTTGTTTGGTGGGTCCAAGAAGAAGTTCAGGCAGAGCACCCAGCCGGTAAAGTGGCTGTCGTCCATGCTGGCTATGCTTGGGCGAAACGCCTCGCCGACAACCGGTACCGTCGTGACCGGTAAGATCAAAAAGCACACATAGGCCAACAAAAATGAGCTAAAGAAGGCCGCCGCCATGCGATGCACGAGCTGAGAAGATTTGACCACCAAAAGCGGGAAAAACGACGACATGTATACGAGGGTATAGATAAAAATCCATCCGCCAACAAAGGGGATCGAGTGGTCTAGAGGCAGGTCTAAAGTGACGGCCCGACTTCGATCTGTATAAGCGTTTATAGGGAAGTAGAGCGGCATCGCAAATCCAACGATGACCGCGACCCAGCAAGTTCGGGGATAATCTCTGAAGAGCTGTCGAACCTTGTCAGGGACACTCGGAGCGGGGCTTCTGGAAAGTTGCTGTTCGTTCACATTTCTATCCTCAAGTGGAAGAGCTTAACTTTTTTTCGGATCATTCTCGTCTTAGATTCCCTCTCCTCTTTGGACTTTATTCGACCGGCGCTTAAAATGGCCGCTTCATCAAAAAGTCGAACGCTTAAGGAAGTTCTGTATGTCTAAGGATATGAATGCTGATTTCTCAACTCATCTCATAGAGACGCGACGCTTTGAATGCTCCGAAGATTTTCGCAAAGAAGCAAGCATTTCTTCCATGGAAGAGTATCAACGACTCTATCAACAATCCTTAGATGACCCCGATACCTTCTGGGGAGACGTGGCTTCTCAGCTGCATTGGTTCAAGCCATGGGACAAATTAATGGAGTGGGATGCACCCCACGCTCAATGGTTCGTCGGGGGCCAGACAAACCTGTCCTATAACTGTCTCGATCGCCACCTCACAACAGCGCGCAAGAACAAAGCCGCCATTGTCTTCGAGGGCGAGCCTGGCGACACTCTCACACTCACTTATCAACAACTACACCGCGAAGTCTGCAAGTTTGCCAACGTCCTCAAAAAAATGGGGGTCGAAAAAGGCGATCGGGTCGTGGTTTACATGCCCATGATTCCCGAACTTGTCATCGCCGTGCTCGCCTGCGCTCGTATTGGGGCGCCACACTCCGTGATTTTTGGAGGCTTCAAGGCCACAGCGTTGCGTGATCGCATTCAAGACGCCGAAGCGAAGGTGATCGTCACGGCCGACGGTGGTTTTCGCCGAGGTAAGCCACTTCCACTCAAAGATGTTGTTGATGAAGCCGTCGTCCAATGCCCGAGCATCGAATCGGTCATCTGCGTGAATCGCTGTGATATTGCCGTCGATTGGGTTGAGGGACGTGACCATGAGTGGGACACCCTCATGAATCAAGTCGACGCGAACTGCCCCGCTGAGCCCCTCGATTCCGAGCATCCTCTCTTCATCCTTTACACCTCGGGAACCACCGGCAAGCCTAAAGGCATCGTTCACACAACCGGCGGCTA
>JARGOJ010000334.1:4501-8443 GCA_029210225.1 Planctomycetota bacterium | reverse complement strand
GAGTCGTCAGACCTTGTTCTTTTTCGACAGAGGAACCGCCAGAACGCTGCCATTAGGAGTTTGGTGGTCGTCTTGGTGGGAGACCGCGAGGGCGGGTGCTAGGCACGTTCGGACGCTGTCGATTGACGCGTGACGCGGCGCTTGGGCGTCGTGCTCTAAGCACAGCTGAGTCTGTCGCCGAGGCCTCTTGCTCAGGCGTGCGTTCATGGCGAACACGGGCTTTACCAAGAACAGGTGCGGGGCCCTTCTTGCGCTGCGAGGCAATGCCACCAATCACTCGGAGCACTTCGGTGGTCGAGGTGATGCCCTGAGCGCATTTACGGAGTCCATCGATGAAGAGGGTATCCATGCCATTCTTAATGGCGATATCCACCAACATGTCCTCTGCTTTACCAGCGACGATGCCCTGCTTCAACCCTTCAGTCATGGACAGCACTTCCATCATCGCAATACGGCCCTTGTAGCCCTTGCGCTGACATCGCGAACAGCCCTTTGGCTTGGCGTCAAAGAAGGTGGCGTTCGCCGGTGGCTTCCAGAGTTCGAGGACCTCTTGGCTCAGCTTTCCTTCAACCTTACAGGCGCAGAGCCTTCGGGCAAAACGCTGAGAGACAACGATGAGCAAGGCGTGAGCGACGAAGTAGGCGTTGACGCCCATATCCATGAGCCGAGTGACCGGTCATCGCCGCTTCCACCGCAATCTGGGCCGTTTCATGGTCGCGGATCTCACCAATCATAATGACGTCGGGGTCTTGGCGAAGAAGCGCACGCAGGATAAGCGGGAAGGTCAGACCAATATCGTGGTGCACCTGAGTGTGGCAAACCCCAGGGAGCGTATATTCGATAGGATCTTCCACGGTGTTAATGTTCCGTGTGATCTTAATAATCTCGCGGAGCGCCGCGTAGAGTGTGGTTGTCTTGCCGCTTCCCGTCGGACCGACGTGGAGGATCATGCCATAGGGAGAGTTGATGCTCTGACGATAGCTGTCGATGTTCTTATCGGAGAAGCCAAGATCGGTGAGCGAGAACTTCTTGAGCTTGGTCTTATCGATGAGGCGAAGAACGATCTTCTCACCGTAGTAGGTTGGGTTGCAGTTGACGCGCATGTCCAGGCCATGGACGCCCTTCTTGCTAAAGTCTTCTGCGCTGAATCGACCGTCCTGAGGCTTGCGTCGTTCGTTGACGTCGATACCCGACATGATCTTAATTCGAGAGAGGATGGCCATCGCGCTTTCGCTTGGCACTGAGTCTAGGACTTCAAGCTCTCCGTCGACGCGCATTCGCACCTGAAGCTTGTCGCGCATGGGTTCAACGTGAATATCACTGGCGTTGGAGTGATAGGCTCGATAAATCCAATCATTGACGGTTTGAACGACGTCAATTTCCTTTTGAAAGCCCCCGCGATAATTCATAGTCTCTCTCAAAGTTTGGGTAACGCGTGATTGCACGTTACCACAGGAAACCCGTTTTTTGATTGTCTCCGGCCTTGGAAACTTCGATTCTCAAAGGGGAGACATGGGGTGAAGGGAAAGCTCCAGGTAGAGAGGAGCTTTCTCTGCTGCGATCACTTCCAGCGGCCCTTCACGAATACATAGGTGCCGCCTCTAGCATCCCATCGTCCGGCAACCCAAACCGCACCTGTTCTAGGTGGACGAGCCCAGCGCCCTTTAACCCACACATAACGATTGCCGCGCCAATCATAGCGCCCAGAGACCCAAACGTAGCCGGCTCCAGGAGCGCGACCTCGTACCACTCTTGGTCTCGCAGGAGGTCTGGTTCGAATCGTGACAGTCGTCTTCGTTTTGATCGTTCCATTCTTCGTCTTGACAGTCACTCGCGTGCGCCGCCCACGGCAGCCTTGGCTCGCAACGAGCAGGAGGCAAGCTCCAACGAGGAAGAAGTAGTTTATCTTGCGCATAACTGGGGTCGTCCTTCTCTCATATCTAATGAGATTTCATTCATAGAATCAACTCAATATATAACGCGACAAACCCTCGTGGGTTTCGGCCAGCCGTATAGCTAGAAAGAAATCACCGCCGTTGGTTATGACTGTATTGTAGCTCTTGTCCAAGTTTATTGTAAGGGTCGCGGTCTTTTCTTCACTTGGTTAAAACGAAATCGATGATCTATACTGGCAGTGTTTCCAAATGGAATCGTCAAAGCTGTCATTGATGATTTCTGTCCTAAACTGGGGCCTCAATGTTCGCTAGAAATTGCCTAAGACATGGGATGCAACGAAGCTTTGCATTGTGTTTGTTCTTAGCGATTTCCTTCGCTGTGCAAGCCGAAGAAGACCCTCCTCGTCCGCTCCGTCCTATGAAAGAGCTGACCCTTGAAGAGCGTCGTCGTATTGCGCAACGTCTCACCCGACCACTCATCAATCGTTCGACCCGATACACGGTCCGGCGCGGCTTGAAATGGTTGGCCCGGAAGCAACAACGGCGGGGCTTCTGGCTTGGTAAAAAGCACGGCTACCGAGTCGGGATCAGCGCCCTCGCCGGCATGGCCTTTCTCTCGGCTGGAAACACAGGCAAGCGTGGTGAATACTCAGCCGTCGTCGAACGAACAGCCCGTTACCTCGTCGCCAATCAGCGCAAAGACCCCGAGCTGATCGCTGGCCTCTACTATGACAAGCAGGTGTCCATCGCGAACACCCGTCCGCTCCATGGCCACGGCCTAGCCTTGCTCTTTCTCGCGCAGAGTTATGGGGAGCTTCAGAACCCATATTTACGCAGTCAAGCCCGTCAATCAATGATTAAGGCCATCGCTCTCACAGAAAACTGCCAAACTGACCGCGGTGGTTGGAACTACATGCCTGGCGACACAAAGGACGAGGGCTCCGTCACAGTCACACAGATACAGGCTCTTCGAGCCGCTCGCAATTGTGGTTTTGTCATTAATACGACAGTGATCAACAACGCCGTTCAATACATTGTCAAATCTCAAGATCGTCGGGGCGGAATTCACTACCGCATGGGCAGCGGCAAGATGACTGCGGGCCTTACAGCGGCTGGCATTACCGTCTTAAATAGCGCCGGGTTTTATCATAAAGAAGAGATTATAAAAGCGCGTCAATTCCTCAATCATTTCTTAACAATTAAACAGACCCTCAAAGACGACTACTATTACTACAAGCAATTTTACGCCGGACAAGCTTATTTCCAGGAAGGTCCCAGGTCCTTCCGGAAGTACTATGAGCAAATTCGTGAAGAGTTAATCCAACAGCAAAAAGGAGACGGTTCTTGGGAGAATGCCATTCTTGGAGATGAATACGCCACAGCCATGGCCTTGCTTATCCTCCAAATCCCCCATTCCTATTTACCGATTTATCAACGATGAATGAAAAACTCCGAACCGTCTCACGCACCCTTAGTCCTCGCGCTGTCGCCGCTTCATTGCTCGACCTGGCGCTGGAACTCAATCAATGTACAGCGGGCTTCCTCATCCAATTCATCAATGATCGCTGGCACGTCCTCGCCTGCCCGAATCTCGATGAAGAGACCCTGCTCGAAGCCAAAGAAGTCAAATCACTCATTGATTCTAAGAGCCCACGAGGCCACTGGATCCCCATCTCATTCACCTCTCGGAGCGCCCAAAAGAAATCCGCCGCCGTCATACTCTCCGTCGACCGCCGACCCTTCCGCGGCTACCTCGCCCTCTTCAGCGAGACCCCAAGACAAGGCGAACTCGATGCCCTCAGTCGCCGTCTCGCTCTCAATTGGAGCGAGCAGCTCGCCTCCGCCATGCTCCTCGACCAGCGCATTCACGACCCTGACACAGGGCTATTGCAGAGAAACGAACTTGAGCCCACCATTACAGCCCGCAAGAACTCCTCCCTCCTACTCGTCGAGTTCCGAGGTCGGCGCCTCAGCGACCGCGACCTCGGACACTGCGCACGCTTGCTCCGGCGCAGCTTCCCCGCAGGGGTCGCGGTGCTCTCATACT